>JACQFZ010000008.1 GCA_016199745.1 Gammaproteobacteria bacterium | reverse complement strand
CCTCTCCATCCCTATCATTCAATCGAGCGACCGGGTGTGGGTAAACCAAGCCTTATGTCTGACGCGAGCCGTGTGATGGGACAACTATCAAGCACGGTTCTTGGAGGAGCCTTGGCAGGTAACTGCCAAGGCTTACTCGACTCTATTCCCGGCATCAAAGGAAACGTTGCCGACAAACTTCGGGCCGGCTGGCTCGAAATTCAAAGCATTCAATACGACGTCCATCGCGAGATAACGTCGAGCTCATCGACACAATTCGACCGCGAATCAATCAACGCCGCGATGGGCGACCTGCGCGTAACCCGTTTCATGGACTCAGCCACGCCAAGCCTGTTTCTGGAATCCTGTTGCGGCCGCGGTCAGACAATCATCGCGCACTTGACCAAGACCGGGCAGGGCACCGGCGCCCAGAGCTACGCCGAGATTATTTTCAAACATGCGTTGATCTGTCGCTACACCACCGGTGGCCATTACAAATACACGCGCCGGCCGTTGGAGATGATCTCGTTTAGCTTTACGGCGATGGAGTTTAAGTATCAGCCGTTTGATGACGATGGGCTGGCGTTGTCGCCGATGGCGGTGGGGTTTGATACGGCGACGAATACCAAGTCATAAGCTCAACGATTTTGCGCGACGACAAGGAGAATAACCATGGTTACTTCTGAAGACATCCTGATTGAGCGGAGCCACTTTGAACAAATTGGCGTGGAGAATACGAAGTTGGACTTGTGGAGAGGGGTGCATCTTAAAGATGACAGGCCCAATCCGCTTTATCCGGATTTAGAGGATCGGACCTTATCCCACGGGGGCACGAGAGAAGCCGACATCAAGCCGCGGTTTGATGCTGAATTTGATGAATGGTGTGTGGATTTGGAGTTCGATAAGAAAGGAAGGCCCAAAGGAACCTCCCTTGCCGACCGCGAAGGAATATTCGGGCACAAGAATTGGAAATATTTCTTTATCCCGGGTGGTACTTCGATTCCGGATGAGTTGATAATTACCAAGGATGGATCTTTGGAAGGGAAAAACTGTACTCATTACACCATCGCGCCGAAATATAGGATGCCGAAGTGGACGTTTTTGAAAGCGCTTGATCAACTTAAGATGAACGCAGAAATACAGTTGCGACAAATGAAGGGGATGGGGCATGGTTGATATTAGAGACAGGGGCTTGATTATGTTGGTCCAAGCTGCGGACACCGCCATTCAATACAGTAATTTCGTGATCCAGTCAGGAATTGGCGACAGGAGGAGGATCGACGAAGATATATCCAAGTTTCAAGGACTCTTGAGCCATCTGTGTGAGTTGTATTTAGTGCAGCGTGGGATCGACCCGACCATGCCGGAGTTGGAAAGTCTGGTGCGACACGGCCGCATAACACCTACAACCGGCAATGCCGACGTCGACGGTCGTGAGCTAATTGTAATTCTCCAGGTGCTAGAAAAGGCAATGGAATTTTGTAATTTGATCGCTGAATCGGAGACGGTGGACCAAGCCGACTACCAGGAGTTTTCCTATTTGTATGAGCGGGATCTAGCTGGCCTGTGTGGTCTCTATTTGGGTGAGCGTAAGCAAAACTCGTTTCTGCCGGCGCTTGAGGAGGTAATTAAATATAAATATCAAGAGCCAGATTCGAGAAAACAAAAGCGATAGTTGGCTTCGACACTTCGCGATTCTTAAAAACGTAATGTCGAATGAGCGGTAGGTGGTGGGTCAGCGACTTCAGACTCAAACTCAGGCGTTGATGGCCGCTTCTACTCAATGCTAAACAGAGCAAACGTTCACAACCTAATTTTGCTTTCGCCAATTGGTTGAGAAGTCGAGTGCGCGCAGCATCGCGAAAGTATCGCAGCACGTAATACCAAGACCTGCGCAGACGTCGGGGATGCGCCGGTTTTGCCTTTGTTTGCGTGGGGAGGATACCTCAGTCGTCACAATACACCGATCACCTGGTGAGGCGAGCGCATAGGCGATTAAAAATGGATCTCGACCAATTTGCTCAACCTCATCATCGGTTAGGTCTGGCGCATAACCTTCTTCTACAACTCGGCGAACCAGCTCGGCGCTAGCCTCTTCGTCAAGAAGTATCGCCGCCTTATTGGCGTTAACCCACGCAAATAAAAGATCCTTCTCAATGTTTTTACCACCGTCCTTTACCTCTTCAAATGTTTCTATGGGCATCTTTAGATCATTAGTCGTTCCCTGATGAGCGAGCCATGCCCAAAATTCCGGAACAGCTTTGACCGGGTAATACAGATTATTTGCGGTAATGAGGACATTTGCATCGAGTAGATAGAGCATGCGTTATGCTGCCTGACCAATCGAGAGAGCTGCCCCACTCAAAAGAGGATGAACGCTCCGCGCTTTCACACCCAGAAGCTTGCCTGCTTTAGTCGGTGTAAGAGATCCCTCACTCATGTTACGAGCAACGAAACTAAGTAGCGCGGACCCTAGCCGGTGCCGGCGGACGACATAGTAGTCTGGCCCCCCATCCTGCTCGCGATTGCGCTCTCGCTGAGCGGCGCGACTCTGGCGCCATTCTGATTCAAATTGCGATCTCAACCTCTGCCACATCTTTTCCGAGAGCAATTCCGCTCGGAACAGTCGATATGCCACCATCGTTCGACTAAGTAACCGATCTTTGGCGAATAAACTAATTTGTGTTGCCGCAGTTCGTTGGTCGGTACGCTGATCGACTCCGACGAGGTTAAGTTCATTGCCCGGCAAGAGGAAGTTGCTTGCCACGTCGTTACAGAAGCGTTCGAGCTGCATGTCAGTGAACTGCCCACTCACGCCAGTCGCACCCAACCATAGATGTGCTAGTTCATGCAGGAGAGTAAATGACCACGCTGATTTAGCATCCTGATCGTTGATAACGACGAATGGGGCAATTGGATCTGCAAGGGCAAAACCTCGAAATGTTGCGACATCAAGCGTTGTATGGTGACTGCCGAGATTGCCAACGAGCAACACGAAAACGCCAACTGCCTCGATTTTTGCGCGGAGCAAGCTGAATGCAGCTTCGGGTGAGCCTTGCGCTCTAAATGTGGCAAGATCAAAGCTAAGAATTTGCCGAATGGAAGCGAGCACGGTACCAACTCCCTCGTCCATCTTCATCGACCCAATAAACCGAAGCGGTGCTACTTCTTCATCATCAGCAATGATTGTTCGCACCATTGATTGACGAGCTCGTATGTCGCGTATAAGCGCATCGACGAGTGGCTCGGCTTCTGTTTGTCTATCTGGCAAGGTTCGGAAGTCTTGACCGCGATCACCTTTACGTGGTGGAGCGCTCATGTAGAAGGTTAGGAGAGGGCGGCGGTAGAGCTTCGCCATTTTCGACAGATGAGTTCTGCTCGGTGCGCTAACGCCTGTTTCAAGCGCGCTGAGTCGCGTGGCCGCGGCAATGCCGCGGGCCTTGCTAATTCCGAGCTTCGCTGCGGCCTCGTCGATGGACAAACCGGCCGTCTCTCGAGCCCAGACCAATATTTCGGGGTTTACGCGGGGCATCTGTGCATCTCTTACCCGAGTATGTGTTTCAGTATAATTAGTTGCTGTAATCGTAACCCAATTTGTTGTTGCGGGATTGTTATGAATGTCCGCTCAGGGGTCGACTTCGGACATTACAATCTGACGCTGTGTGTCAGATATAAAGTTGGCCTAATACAAACTAAGTTGTCATAGATGTCCGCTCTCGCCAGTTTTGGCGTCAACCTTTATTCCCCCGTCGAAGGGCGGTATATCTTGTTGCCTTTCGGGGCTGGGTTGCCGACATTGTCGGGGCAACCTGCGGCCATGTCTCCACAGATAGCAAGACCGTGCGCGGCTCCGCCGACGGCGATCAATGTGCGATTCACGGGGTCAGCGCCTTTGCCACCACGCTCGGCTCGGATAGGTGGTGGGTCAAGAGAAAGTCACCGAAAACCGTAAAAAAAGAACCCGGATCGAAACGCGGCGTTATTGGTTAATTGCCCACGTATTCGGGCCGGTCGATGCAAAACAGGGAGCGACTGCCGGCATGTCGGGAGGGTCGAATCCGTGCGCGACACCGGCCCGGGCGAGTCCGCGGTGGAAAGACGCTATTTCATTGTGATGGTGCTTGGGCTAGATGCCATTGCCCTGCGGTTGCGTTCGATTGCCATCGGAAACCCCGGAAAGCTGGGGTAAAATGCCGGCCCTCGTTCATCTCGAAAACCTTTACGGAGTACGCCTTGTCGAAGAAGCCGCTCAATCGCTATAGCTCCCGCATCACTCAGCCGCGCTCGCAAGGCGCTTCGCAGGCGATGCTTTACGGTACCGGTCTGACCGAAGCGGACATGAGCAAACCGCAGGTTGGTATCGCCAGTGTTTGGTGGGAGGGCAATACCTGCAACATGCATTTGAACGACCTCGCCGCCAAGGTGAAGGAAGGCTGCGCGCCGGTCGGATTGGTCGGCATGCGCTTCAACACGATCGGCGTATCCGATGGCATTTCGATGGGCACCGATGGCATGTCGTACTCGCTGCAGTCGCGCGACCTCATCGCCGATTCGATCGAGACCGTGGTCGGCGCCCAATGGTACGACGGGCTGATTGCGATACCCGGCTGCGATAAAAATATGCCGGGCTGCGTGATCGCGATGGGTCGTCTTAACCGACCCGCGCTGATGATTTACGGCGGTACGATCAAGCCGGGTCGTTCACACGGCCGTACTCTCGATATCGTCTCGGCGTTTCAAAGTTACGGCGAGTACATCGCCGGTAAAGTCGACGACAACACGCGCGGCGATATCGTCCGCCATTCATGCCCCGGTGCCGGTGCTTGCGGCGGTATGTACACCGCCAACACCATGGCATCGGCCATTGAGGCGCTCGGCATGTCGTTGCCGTATAGCTCGTCGACGCCGGCGGTGGATGGCGGCAAGATCAGCGAATGCCTCGATGCCGGTAAAGCGATTCAGCGTTTGCTCGAGCTCGATCTAAAGCCGCGCGACATCATGACGCGCGCCGCGTTCGAAAATGCGATGGTAGTGGTAATGGCGCTCGGCGGCTCGACCAATGCGGTGTTGCATCTCATTGCCATGGCGCGTGCGGTCGATGTCGAGTTGACGATCGATGATTTCCAGAAAGTGAGCGATCGGATTCCGTTCTTGGCCGACTTGAAACCATCGGGCAAGTACGTGATGGAAGACCTGCATTTAGTCGGCGGCATTCCGGCGGTGATGAAGTATTTGCTGGAGCAGGGCTTGATCGACGGTAGCTGCATGACCGTGACCGGCAAGACCATCGCCGACAATCTCAAAAACCTTCCGGGCCTGAAGGTTGGGCAAGAAGTGTTTCTGCCGTTGGAGAAGCCGATCAAGCCGACTGGCCACATTCAGATTTTGAAAGGCAATCTCGCGCCCGGCGGCTCGGTCGCCAAGATCACCGGCAAAGAGGGTCTGCGCTTCGTCGGCCCGGCGCGGGTCTACGACGCCGAGGAAGACATGTTGGCGGCGCTCGAGCGCAAAGAAATTCAGAAAGGCGACATTGTCGTCATCCGTTATGAAGGCCCGAAGGGTGGCCCGGGCATGCCGGAAATGTTGACGCCAACGTCAGCCATCATGGGCGCCGGCCTCGGCCAAGACGTCGCTCTCATCACCGATGGGCGTTTCTCTGGGGGTTCGCACGGCTTCATCATCGGCCACGTAGTGCCCGAAGCGCAGGAAGGCGGTCCGATTGCACTCATCAACGACGGCGATGTCATTACGATCGATGCTGACAGCAAGCGGCTCGATGTGGCGTTGACCGCCGATGAGCTGGCGCGTCGCCGCGCCGCCTGGAAAATGCCGGCGTACAAGGCGACGCGAGGGACGCTCTACAAGTACATCAAGACCGTCAAGAACGCGTCCGACGGGTGCGTTACCGACGAATAGTCGGTTCGGGTGCCAATGGCGGATGGCGTTGTTTTTCCCGGCGCCATTCGGAGAGGAAGATCAGCGCCGCATCGCGGTTAATCGGCGCGAGCGGCGCCGGTTGCGCTGCCGATTGCGCGATGTGTACCGCACTCGCGCGCGCCAGCAAATAAAGTCGGCGATATTCCTTGAGGCAGCGCACCGCTTCAGCGGTGCGGCGCCGTTCTTTGAGCAGCTCTTCGCATAAGGAAGCAAACGCCTGTTCGGTTTGCCGTAGTGTTTCAAGTGCGCGTTCGAGGGCGCTTGTCGATTCTACTTCCGTCGTGTTTGGGTAACGCTGCAACAGTTGGTTTCCTTTATTTTTATGTTGTACTTTCCGTCGCCGTTCCATCGTCGACCTCCAATTGCCTGAGATGTGTTACAGGATTCCAAGAAGCATGAGAACGAGTAGCGCGCCGAAGGGGACGCCGAGCAACCACAACATAATGACGCGCATTTTATTCTCCGTTTCTAAAGCATGCCGTAGACCATAGCAAATGCTGTGCCATGAAAATCTCATTGTTATCGTGGATATGTTCGGTTGATGTTGGCTCGGCGATTCATTTTTCGCAGGTTTTAAATGCGATGCATACATCGCGTATGTAAGTAGAGCCGTGTTACTGACGCGCGAGTGCTAGCGCTGTCGTTAACTATCGGCGCAATTGTCGCTGCACAGAGACATAAAAAACTCAGTTAAACACGCGAACTATCGCGACAACGAAAATCTAGCGTCGTCTGCCGACGACAAATAACTGCATCGCAATGCGCGTCACCAGTTAATTACGCTGAATTTACGCCGGGTTACGCGTTGGCACGCGCATTGCTAATGCGGGAGTGGCACGAGCACACGAAGTGCTCTCGGTCTTAACCACCATTCAGTTAAGGAGATTGTCATATGAAATTTCTCAATAAAGCTGTGCTCTTTGCTTTCGCACTATCAGCAGTGTCGGGCGTTGCATGCGCCGCTGGCAGCACCTCCACCGGCGCGTCCGGCAGCACCGGATCGACGGGCAGCGCGGCGGCCGGCTCAACCGGTTCGTCCGCCACCGGTGCGGGAACCTCGTTCAGCGATATCGACAAGAACCGTGACGGCGCTATTGACGCCAGTGAAGCGGCTTCGGTAACGGGTCTGGACTTTACGACGGCCGATAGCGACCACAACGGTCAATTGTCGCGTTCGGAATTCGAAGCAGCTGGCCGTGGTAGCAGCGGCAGCTCGAGTGGCAGCACCGGTTCTGGTTCCACCACTACAACACAATAATATTTCGATCCAGATGTTTTGCCCGGCTGGTCGTCGTCAAGGGCGTTTCAGCCGGGTACTTTAGGATAGGTGTACAAGAAACCCATTGTTCTGCCCAAACAATGAATTAAAGAAGGGCGAGTTTTTTCACATCAACGTAATAGGTAAGGAGTATTAAAAATGAACAGGATCGCAAAATCAGTAGCAGTCGCAATGGCCTTAGCCGCTCTTCCGTTTGCCGCGCAAGCAGCCGACAGCTCGGCGAAAGATTGGCCGACCTTCAAGAAGGCCGATGCCGACAGCAGCGGCGCCGTTAGCGTGGATGAAGCGCGTAGCGTCACCGGTCTTTCGGAAAACTTTGCGTCGTACGACAAGAACGGCGACGGTCAGTTGAGCCGCTCCGAGTACGAGTCCGCCAAGAAAGCGCAGAAAGGCGGCAAGGCCGGTGAGACCAGCAATTCGTCGGGTAGCAGCGGTTCTTCTTCGACCGGTTCCACCGGTTCGTCGACTGACACCAGCGGCGCTTCGGGTTCCGGCTCGACGACCACAACGCAATAACGCGATCTAAAAAATCGCGAGTTAAGTAGGGTGATGTTCCCATGGATGGGAACCCGCTCCGGCCATCTTCAGCCGCTCCTCCTCGGAAGATGGCCGGGGCGGGAATCATGGATGAATGTAAAGTGTGTGGTCTTTCGCTTTTAATTAGTTGGGAGAGACCGCATTGGGGAAATGTAACTGCAGTGTTAGCATCCCGGCATAGCAAAAAATATTACGTGCTAGGATGCGTCTGTGACTTTTTATCGAGCGACATCCAGTCGTTATTTAATTCTTACCGGTTTCTTTTTACTCGCACTGTTACTGATCATCGGCCAGTTATCGGCGATCACTTCGGTCGATCGGCTTTCGCGTCAAGGTAAGTCGTGGATCTACGAAGCTGCCGAGACACTGCATCTCAGTCAACTATTAGCCACGCACATCACGTCGCTCGAGCGAGCGGCACGTCAATACGAAGTCGTGCGCAATCGTGCCTTATATCAGGTTTATCTCGAACGTCATGGTCGGTTCCAAGAGGATGCCGCGCGCCTAGCCGCACATACGCTGACTGAAGCGCAACAGCAACGCTTGGAAACGCTGCGCGACGAAGAAGACGCGATTTTCGAGGTGCTCGATGCCAATTCGCCAGCCGCCGAAGCGCGCGCGGCGATCGATAAATTTGCCGCACTCGACGTCGTCAGCCGAGCCATTCTGGCGGAAAGCGGCACGTTAGTGGGGCAGGCGGTCGATCAGATCCAGGAAGCGGCCTCCGAAACGAAACACCGCTTGGTCTATCAGGCGGTAGCGCTCATTCCGGCGGCGTTAATGCTGGCGGCGATCTATAGTGCGTTGATCAACCGGCCGATACGACAAATGGCGCGCGCTATTCGCGCCTTGGGCGACGGTAAATTCGTCGAGCCATTACGCGTGACCGGACCACGCGATTTGGAAGAGCTAGGAAAGCAGCTCGATTGGTTGCGACTGCGATTGCGTGGACTCGAACAGCACAAGGTCACTATTCTGCGCAATATCTCGCATGAACTAAAAACACCGTTGGCGGCGCTGCGTGAAGGCATTGAGCTGATGCACGACGAGGTACCGGGAACGCTCAATCGCCAGCAGGCCGAGATTGTCCGCATCTTGCAAACGAACAGTGTGCGTCTCCATAAGCTGATCGACGACCTTATCAACTTCAGCATCGCCCAAGCGGAAGACCCATTTCTCAACGACCGACCGGTGCAACTGCATCGCTTGCTCGAACGCACCGTGCAGGAACAGCAACCGTCGTTGTCGGCGCGACGGTTGCAAGTGCGTTGCGAATATACCGAAGCGACGGTGGTAGGCGATCAGGAAAAATTGAAATCGATTTTCGATAATCTGCTGTCGAATGCTATTAAGTATTCGCCTGAGGGCGGCGAGATTTTCGTCCAGCTGCAACGTGCCGAGGGTAAAGCCGTGGTGGACGTGTGCGATCAAGGGCCAGGCATTGACATGTCAGAGCGCACTAAAGTTTTCGATGCATTTTATCAAGGTCAAGCCGCAACGAAGGCGCGTGTACGCGGCAGTGGTTTAGGTTTGTCGATCGCGCATGCTTATACGCGTGTGCATAAGGGCACGATCGAAGTGTTGGATAGTGTGCACGGCGCGCATTTGCGCGTTGCGTTGCCTTTGGCCGGCGCGTAATCTCGGCGGTCGAAGCAAGAAGCGCATTCCATGAATAATAAGAGAGTAAAGGTTTTTATTGTCTTGATTTTTTCGCTGTTGCCGGCGTGTGCGACATGGTCGACGCCCAAGGCCGATGGCGAGCCTGCGCGCGATCAGCCGGTCGAACAACGTTTGACCGCCAACGATCTCGAGGCGCTAATGAGTTATACCGCGACGTTGCAATTGCTTTCATCGGACGAATTGCGCCGCGAGTATGAGCGTGTCGAGGCAAATTACAATAAAGATGAAAATATTACCGATCGTTTAAAGCTTGCGGCATTACTCAGCGTGCGGCACGCCGAGTTTCGCAACGATACGCGTGCGCGCGATTTGTTGCTGCAATCAGTCGGCGACGGCGATTACGATTCGCAGCTCTATCGAAGTCTGGCAGCGTTACTGCTGGTAATGCTGGACGAGCGCCGTACCTTGGAACACAGTGTAGAAGACGAGCGTCGGCAACGGCAGGCGCTTAGCAAAAAACTGGAACAATTACGGGCGATCGAAGAAGAGATCGACCGACGCACTTCACCCCCTGTGATAACACCCCGAAATGGACAGCCGCGCACAAATTCTGGTAGTTGACGACGATGTCGGCTTGCTAAAGCTGTTGGTCATGCGGCTCAATGCCGCTGGCTATACGGCGGAAGCGGCGGAGAGCGGCGAGATGGCACTCGCGCGGTTAGCCGCCGCGCAACCGCAGCTCGTCGTTACCGATCTACGCATGGACGGTATCGATGGTATGACGTTATATAACGCTATCCATCAGCGTCACCCGACGTTGCCGGTCATCATACTTACGGCGCACGGTACCATCCCGGAAGCGGTCGACGCGATTAAGCGCGGCGTTTTCGGTTATCTCACCAAACCGTTCGATAGCAAAGGTCTGTTGAAAGTCGTGGAGCAGGCGTTACGCGTGACCAGCGCGCATCGTACGACCGACGGCAGCACTGCCGACCGCGCTTGGCGCAGCGAGATCATTAGTCAAAGCGCGGTGATGGAAGATCTGCTGCAGCAGGCGCGCCTGGTGGCCGACAGCGAGGCATCGGTTCTCATTCAAAGTGAAAGCGGTACCGGCAAGGAATTATTGGCACGGGCGATCCATCGCGCCAGCCGGCGTCGCGAGCAGCCGTTTGTTGCCATGAACTGCAGTGCGATTCCGGAGACCTTGCTCGAGTCGGAATTGTTCGGTCATATGAAAGGCGCATTTACCGGCGCCACGCAGAACCATAAAGGCTTGTTCCAGGCAGCCAACCGCGGCACGTTATTTCTTGACGAAATCGGCGATATGTCGCTTACCTTTCAAGCGAAGTTGTTGCGCGTCTTGCAAGAGAAAGAAGTGCGACCGGTGGGATCGAGTGAAACAATTCCGGTCGATGTGCGTGTGATCTCGGCAACTCACCGTGATCTCGATCGTGCCGTCGTCACTGGCGAGTTTCGTCAAGACCTTTACTACCGGTTGAACGTTGTCACGCTACGTTTGCCGACGTTAGCGCAACGTCCCGAAGATATTCCGATGTTGGTTGGCTATTTCTTGGCAAAGGTCGCCGAGCGCAGCAACAAGGAACCGAAGACGTTTGCACCGGAGGCAATGGAGCTACTGGTTGGCGCGAGCTGGCCAGGAAACGTGCGGCAGTTACAAAACGTGGTCGAGCATACGTTTGCCTTGTCGACCTCGTCGATTATCACAGCGAGCCTGGTGAATAAGGCGCTGAATCATCAGCCGAGCCACGTACTATCATTCGCCGAGCGTCGCGATCAGTTCGAGCGTGACTATCTCACGCAACTGTTACGTATGACGCAAGGTAATGTCAGTCGGGCAGCACGGTTAGCGCAGCGCAATCGGACAGAGTTTTATAAATTGCTGCGGCGATATCACCTGGAACCGAAAGCGTTTCGAGGTGACGGGGCGACAACTGTTGGTTGAGACTGAATGGTCCCCCAAGGGGCCATTCAATATTTTTAAAGTAACGCTAACACTAAGACGACGACGAGTACTGTTGTTAGCAATCCACTCGGGTAGTAACCCCAACCGCGACTGTAGGGATACACCGGAAGTGCCCCGATCAGTAGTAAAACAATAATAATGAGCAGTAGCGTGTTGATCGTCATGATCGCAATCTCCATTTCTCCATTTATTGTTGATTACTATTGGGTCTTGTCGCCCTCACCCATGCACGGGAAAGGGCGACGCTTTATTTACCCAACGGAGGTAACGCGCGTTTGCCGTTCGGCAATATGATCACCTGCCAACCGCTTCCCGGTGGCGCGCACACCCGTGGCGCCGCCGGAGACACCGAGCACTAGCGACAGCAAGAGGCCGATGAATAGCCACCACGAAGCGGCCGTCAGCGCGTCGGTTGCTTTAGCGGCGGTTTCGCGGGCACCTTGTTGGGACAGCAACGGTGTCATGCGATCGACCACTTGTTCAGCCTGATCGGGGGCTACCCCCATGTCGTTTACCAGCACTTTGATCGCCTGTTCGCGGTTGCCGGATGAAATCGCCTTGCGTACAGCATTGAGCGATTCCGGATTCACCTGACCGTTGGCGCCGATCATTTGACTCAGTTGATTGAGCGCACCTTGCGAATTGCCCGATGTGGCTTGCGCCGCTGTCTGTGTGCCGGCAGTGAGCACGCGGAACGTTCCGCCGAGAATGGCGCCGATAGCGCTGGTGGTTAGGACGGCGTAAAGCAGGGTAGTTGCGGCCCATGATACGAAGCCATGCAACATGCCGTCGGATGAGCGTGAAAGCCCGGACATATGACCCGCGACGTAACCGCCGATAAAAGCACTCGCCAATAAGCTAACGCCGGTCCAAATGCCGGCGCCGAGGGGGACCCGACCAATGGGTTCTGCTGAGGTTGGATCAATAGCGGTTAGCCCAACAGCTACGCCTAAGAGCGATAACAATAAATAGCTCGCCGTTCCGCCGACAACGCCGGCGAGGATGGCTCCCCAGCGGATCGCCGAAAAATAAGACCGACGGGCTAGCCGTGTGTCTAACGTTTGCACTTCCATTACCGTTGCCATGTGTTGCTCTCCTTGCTTTATAAATAAACCTCGACACCAGCGAGTGGACTATCGGTAATGTCGGAATCGCGCACGATCAAATGGTTGTCGATGGCGATATTGGCGATGTCCCGCGCCAGTTCGGCCGCACGCAGTTTGGCAGCCGCGCTGTCAACGACGCCGCTTAAGCGCAGTCGACCGGTCATGAGCGTTGCTCGAATATCTTGATGGCAAGTCATCGGATCGCGACTGATATAACTGATGACTAACGCCGTTAGCGGTTGGGGTGTTGGTGAGATGGGAGGCTGATAACACGTCTTAAGTGCCCCATTCGCCTTGGGCTGCGAGCGTGGCAGCGGCGGCACATCGCAGCCGACGACCGCAAGACCCAATGCGGCGACCATTAACCATTTCATGGCATTTGCGTTTCGGAGTTGTGCGGCGGACGGCTGGTGAGGGCGCCGAGGGTAAAGCCAATGGCAGCGGCAATGCTGATGGCAGCCATCGGGTGCGCTTCAATGTAGGCCGATGCTTTATCGATATAAGCGCGGGAATTCTCACCGGCGATGCGCAGGTATTCCTCCGCCGATTCGCCGTAGCCGCGGAGCGCCTCCACTGCATCATGCGCCGCCTCGGCGACGCGCTCGGTCGTCGACTGCAAAGCGCTTTCGGCGCTGCTCACTGCCTTGTGTGCTTGTTCTATCGCCACGGGTTCTCCTTGCGCTAACCGCGCCATCATTGACACTGTTACATCTACCGGATAATTACCACTCTTCGTTTGTGGCTTCTTGCGAAGCCCCGGTCGGAAGTCTCTAAGCAAACGCTGTACCATGTATCGCCGGCTGAAAATGCCGTGTTTTAGAGCGATTTTGCCGTACCGGTGTCGGCTGGCCGCGACAGCCAGGGAGCACGTTGCCTTCATCCTTTTGATTGATGACCGAATATTGTGTCGCCGACGGACGACAATATCGGCCGGCACTGTGGTTGAATGCTTTCCGCCATCGCGTATTATGCGCGCACGGCATTTGCGGCATGGCCGCAATGACGGAGTTCCGGCCTTTTCCCGGTACTTTTAGAAAAATTCTGGCATTACTTTCATGGCCACACCCACGAAACGACATTATTTCAGCGCATTCCTGAGCGCTCCGGCCGTTGCCGCCATCTATTGGCTGATTACGTTCTTGGTCGAGCTCGTGGGTTGTATGCCTGCGTTTGCCGACGTCGACTTTTTCGGTGTACGCGTCACGGTTTTTTTGCTTATCGCGTTGACGTTTGCTGCGCTGATTCTGATCATCTTCGCGGCGTTGCAGGCGGTGCGTGTATTTCGAGTAGCGGCAAGGCGGCGTCATCGTGACGGATTGGATCCTCGGTTGGGTGTCGCTCTGGCAATTGTTCTCGCGTTAATTTCTTTCGCCGTCACCGTGTGGGTAGGGTACGCCGTGTTGCGGGCCCCGTGCGGTGGTTGAACGTTTGATCGCGGGCTTTTGGCACTCATTTAAAGACGCCCGCCCGCGATCAAAACGCCTGTCGATTTAATGCTCGCGGTGGTGCTCTTCCGTGTTAAGCGTTGCGTGCGGATAAAGAATATCGCGCAACGTATGAACTGTTTCGACATTAAAGTCAGTGAACATCAGACCGGCCCCGCTTTCGCCCGACCAGATTACCGTCGCCGGTAGACGATGGTGGCTAGTGCTGCCTTCCGTATTCACACTGAAGGCCACCGACACGTGAGCGTTTTCCGGCAGTTTGTCGATTTTCACCGATTGCAGTTTGACGAACATGCCGCCAATGCCGACATTATGTGTGTAACCCAGGGCAACGGCTTCGCCGTCGTTAAAGAGTTTCACGGGTAACGCCAGCGCCTGGCGCGCGCTCCACCGATGATCCATCTGTGCTTTATCCATTTTCAACCCTCCAGCTGTTGTATAAATAATATTTACTGACCCGAATTTTTTTATCACCCATGCGGGCGGGAAGTTTGGCCTGTCGCCGATATGGCAGTCGGCATACCGAGGCGTTGTTCATCTGCCAGCAGTAGTGCTAGCAATGCATAGAACACGTTGGGTGTTAGATTACTGAACATTAAGCCAGCGTCTTCGCGCGTCCAGCGGACAATAACGGCCGGCAATCGATAGAGCCGGCAAATACGCCGTTGACGGCGGATCAAAACAATCTTTATATCGTCGTTGAACACACCATGAAGTGGGCGCATCTTTATATAAAGTCCAGCGATACTGATGTTTTGAATATGGCCATGGATCAATCCCCCTGGCCGGCAATCAACAACCGCTCTGGCGTTTACGACACGACGAGTTGCGCAACGATGCTCCATTCTCAACCGATCGCTCGAATGCGATACGCCTCAGGTCCTTTGGGTCCCAATTCCAGAATAAATTCGACAATCTGTCCTTCACGCAATGTTTTATAGCCGTCCATCTCAATAGCGGAGTAGTGCGCAAAGACGTCGTCGCCGCCTCCATGAGGTACGATAAATCCATATCCCCGATTTTCGTTGAACCACCTAACTACACCTTTTTCCATCGAGTCTCCTTGAGCGGCCATTGTATTGCCGGGTGGCCTTAACAGGAGCCAAGACTGTACGAATACGCTAACGGCGGAGGTATCCGGACATGTACCAAATCGTATTCAGGGTTTCCACGTATCATTAGTAGGGAAACGAACAGAATGAATTTCCGGTGGTTATCGTGTGCCTGAAAATAAAAAAGCCGCCTTGCGGCGGCTTCAAAGACAACAAATTTTTTATGCGTTACAGCGTACGTTCAAAATCTTGAACTTGCTGTTCCGCCTCTTCACGGGCAATGCCGTAGGATTCCTGGATTTTTCCAACCAGTTCCTCACGACGGCCGTTGATCACATCGAGCTCATCGTCGGTAAGATCGCCCCACTTCGCTTGGATCTTTCCTTTGAACTGCTTCCAATTGCCTTGCACTTGATTCCAATTCATAAACACCTCCGTATTTTATTCAGGTTCATACAGGCGGGCGGCGGCCCATCACCAAGAACACGACGAACAGAATTAAAAAGATAAAGAATAAAATTTTGGCGATGCTAGCCGCAGTGCCGGCGATACCGGTGAAACCGAGTAAGGCGGCGATGATTGCAATGATTAAAAACGTCACAGCCCAGGTCAACATAAATCATCTCCTCTGTTGTTGTTACGTGCCTAAATCCTTGGCTATCACCGGCGTGATGTTTGCCGTCGGAGGTTACTGTTGCGTGCTGCTACCGCTGCTGCCACCACTTGAGCTCGAGCCGGAACCCGTTTGGCCCGAAGAGGAAGAGCCACCCGACGAACTCGGCGTCGACGAGCTGCCCGAACGGCTACCATCATCACGCTGGCACGCGACGGTGCCGGCGGCGAGGAGGGCGGTAACAGCGAGTGTGGTCCAGATTTTCTTGCTCATTTCAATTCTCCTAAGCGGTTGCGATTGATATTGATAACGAATGTTTAAAGTCCTTCCATGGACACTTTTCCTCGCGCAGACCCGGTGTTTCTCCGTGCCCACTCTCACCGTTCCAGCAGTAGTCTTGAACGGTGATTGCCGCAATTTGCCGCCGCGCAATCCCTGCCTGACGACAAAGCTCCGGGTGAAACGACTGCGCCAAGCGACGCGGTCGTTCCACAAACTTTTACTTACTGCCATTTCATTTGTTGCTTGTTCGGTCGGCGTGACAACAAGTAATCGTATACAGTCGCGAGTACGGCTGGCCAAACGACGTGATGAGCTAACCAATGCGGGGTCAAACCCAGCCGTTCGCGCATACCGTCAGCGGCTTTGGGTCGACGCGCCTGCCGTCGGCTACGCCAAAAACCCATTAGCCAGCCACCCGAGAATCCCATCACCAGCGCCGTCTTCGACGCTAACTTGCCGTGCAGCACATGTTTAAATTCAGCCGTGCTCTGCTGCAGTGCCGCTTGCGCCAGCTCCAGTTGGCGCTCTTTGGTTCGAAGTTGATGCTTTAATTTCATGATGACGTTGGTCCTATCTTCTCCAACATCTTTCGCGTCACCGGGAAAGTCAGTCGGCGCGCCAATCGCGGAAGGAAAGCGATCAGTAAACCGGCGACTACGGCGTTGACGACGGCGGCCAGTAGTAGGGCACTGCCGAGGGCCAAGCCGAACTCGACTAAACCGAGTACGGCGGCGGCGATTAACAGTCCCCATGTCGTTACTGCCAACAACGTCGCCACGACGGCGGCGATAACCATTTTTACCAACGCCAATCCTGCAACCCGCGACTCCAGCGCCGCGATCTCTACCAAGCGTGCGACGATGTCGCGCGCTGATCGTAGTGCTGTCGCGGCGAGACCGCGCAGGCTGGTGTTGGCACCGATGGTGGGCGCGGCGGTGTTTGCGGCCGCCGCGCCCCCGATGCGACTTGCCGATGTAGCCACCGTTTAGTCGCGACCCCGACTGAGGGCACCTAGCAGCAGCCCAACGCCAAGGGCGATACCGAGTGAAACGAGCGGCCGACGAGCGATATAGCTACTCATCTCATCGGCATATTCGCGACCGCGTTCGGTGGCGATCCGCCCGGTTTGACGCAGGCGGTCCTCCGTGCGGGTGCCGTAATCACTCAGCGTATCGATCGCTTCGTGGGCGGCACGTGCTACCCGTTCGCTGGTCGAATGAATTGCGCGCTCGGCGTCGCTAATAGCCTGATGCGGCTTGTCCGTTGCCATATCTTTCTCCTTTTGTCCAAACTAACCGGTTGTGACTAAAGCGACTTACTGCGTTTTAACAATGAGGTCATTGGAGACGGTCTTCACGCCGTCCACCGCTTTGGCCACTTGCTCCGCCTTAGTCCGTTGTTCCTGACTGTCGACGTAGCCGCTGAGCTGAACTTGGCCACTATTGGTAGTCACGTTCACGTTCAATCCCGAAACCGCTGGGTCGGCTAACAGCTGCGATTTAACCTTGGCAGTGATGGTGGCGTCGTCGATCGTTGTGCCGGCGGTGCGATGCTCGCCGTCGTGCGCGCAGCCAATAAACGCCATCGGCGCCACGATCAAAATACAAGCCAGACCCACACTGCGCGCTACTTGTTTCATGTTAAGTCTCCTGACTTCGGATTGTTGGTGGAAATTAAAACACTACTAACTGATTAAAACGTTGCCTGTACACCCGCTGTTACGGCGTCAAGATCGATATCCGCCACCTTATTAGAGCCCTGATTTTCGGCTTTCTTGAAATCGATGTAAGCCGCTTCAATGGAAAAATATTGGTCGAACTGACCACCGAGAAATACTTTCCACAGGTTATCCGATTCGTCGAGAGTGTCTTCGTTAATGTCATGGCGACCGGTGGACACGCCGAGGTAGGGCGCTGGTCGTTCAAGAAAACTCAACATTTTTGCTTGAGCGATCGTCCAAGGTGTCATTGATAGGACGCTCGCGATACCGCCGACGTAGGCAAATTTTTGAGCTGCATGACCCGTGCTCCTTTCGCGTATGAAACCCCTGTTCCCGAATCAGCGCGAGAGTTAGCTGCTCGATTTCTTTGCATCTTTTTCTAGCTGTTTGGCGTGCTCCAGATGTTCCCGTAATTTGGGTAGACTTTGCGCCGCGAATGTTTTTAGGTCCGCATCCTTTCCATCCTTCGCTTCTTTTTCGAAGTTGTCGATGACCTTTTTATGGTCCTTGACCATGGCCTCGGCATATTCGCGATCGAATTTGTTGCCTTCCAGCTTTGCCAAGCGATCCTTCTCGCGTTGTTGTTTGGACGCTGGCTGTGCCGGGAGTTCCACGCCTTTTTGCGAAACGATGGTATGCAGTTTTTCGTTGGCCTGTTCGTGGTCTTTCTTCACCGATTGAGCGAATTTACGCACCGCGTCGGTCGTGGCTTTTTGCTCGGCAAGATCGGCGAGTTCCACTTCTGCTTTGCCGGCCGATGCGGCCTGGTCGATAAACTTGGTATCTACCGATTCGAGTGCCATCGCCAGCGGCGAGACGACGATAGCGAGTGCGGCAAAACGTATACAAAGATGAGAGGTTTTCATCGTTACGGCTCCATGCATGAACTACGTTCCGTGAGTGATGCTGCCTTCATGCAATTGATATACCACGTGTGGAAATGCACGGAATCCGGGAGATACCTGGGCTTAACGATGCGAAGCAGTAGCGCATTGTCGGTAGTTGCCGACGGCTAAACGTGGAGTAGTGCGTAGCTTACTGAATAAACACGATTTGCATTGTCGCCGACTGACGACAACTTTGCTTAGCGGTCCAATATAGTGGCCAACGGCGTTAGTGGTTGTATGTGATCGCAGATAATTTTGAATGTCATCAGGATCGGTACCGCGAGCGGCGCTCCTGCGGGCCCCCACAACCATCACCATCCCCAGAAAATAATACCAAGGGTTAAAAAATCGCGAGCACGAACAGCGCGGTGATAATCCCACCGCGTATGTGGCCTTCGTTGCCAACGAACATCGGCAATCGGCGGGGTGCGGTCGTGAGCGGCGCTGAGGGATCTTCGCTAGTTTTAATAGTCATATGCTCACATCCTTATGAAGCTGTCGTTTTATGGGATGCTATCAAACTTAAAATTGCGTGTGATAGTCTGTTTGCGGCGAGGGCAAGGGAGTCACAATGCCAATGACGGCAAGCCATCATCAATTCCCCTGGCGCGGTGCGGAGACCATCGCGCTGTTACGTGACGCGCTGGCGCGTCATGACGATGTCCAACTGCAGTTGCCCGCCGACTATCACAACGCAGTATTCATGCATTTCGGTTCCGACCTCGGGCCGGAATGTGTCAACGTGAGCGGTGGCGCTGAATTGTTGCGCGAACTCGCGCGCATACACGGGCTCGATACGCTGGCGCAACTCGAATCTTCAATCGCTGCATCGTCGGCAGTCGTGCAGGTGATGAGTCCAAGTCCAACAGTCGCCATCACGTTCAAGCCTAAGGAGCGAACGTGACGCGTTACAGCATTTTAAAGCCGGGCTATAACTGCTGGCGCGTCGCGTCGGCGCGCCGCGTCGCTTATCTCATCGACGCTGCTGATTACTTCCGTGCGTTTTATTTTGCCGCCGCGCGGACGACGCGTTCGCTATTAATGCTCGGTTGGGATATCGATAGTCGTGTACCGCTGCTGCGCGACGGTGAAACGGGACCGTTGCCGATCGCGTTAGGCGAATATCTCAATGCGCTGGTGTCGCGCCCGAACGGTCCGCAGGCTTACGTGCTGACGTGGGATTTCGCCATGTTGTACGCGCTCGATCGTGAATGGTTGCCGATTTACAAACTCGACTGGCGCACACACCGGCGGCTGCATTTCCGAATGGACGGCAATCATCCGCCGGGCGGATGTCATCACCAAAAAGTCGTCGTGCTCGACGACACGCTCGCGTTCGTTGGCGGGCTCGATCTTACGCATGCGCGTTGGGACACGATCGAGCATCGGCCGGACGATCCGCGTCGCGTCGACAACGGCGTGTCGTATCGACCGTTTCATGACATGCAGGTGATGGTCGATGGCGTCGTCGCCGGCGCGCTCGGTGATTTGGCGCGCGAGCGCTGGCAACGTACAACCGGCCGGCGATTGCCGGCGCTATCGTCGATGGCGCACGATCTTTGGCCGGCGCAAGTGCCGGTCGACGTCGAGAACGTGCAAATCGCCATTGCCCGTACCGACCCAGCACACAACAGCCGTGCCGAGGTGCGTGAGGTCGAGCTGTTGTACGGCGATGCGATCCGCGCCGCGCAGCGTCACATCTATATCGAGAATCAATTCTTCACCGCCAATAGCATTGCCGATGCATTCATCGAACGCTTGCAGGAGCCGGACGGCCCCGAGATCGTGATGGTGTTGGCGTTGTGCACCGACGGTTGGTTGTCGCAGCAGACGATGGATGTATTACGCGATCGCCTGCTGAATCGGCTGCGTGCGGCCGATCGCTACGGGCGCTTGCGTGCGTATTACCCCGATGTCGACGGGCTCGGCCAACAGTGCATTAACGTGCATAGCAAAGTGATGGTGGTTGACGACGAATTCGCACGGATCGGCTCGGCGAACTTGAATAATCGCTCCATGGGTATCGACACCGAATGTGATCTCGCGTTCGAGAGCGGCGGCGAGCGGCGCGTGCGCCGCGGTATCGCCCGTTTACGCGAACGTTTGTTGGCCGAACATCTGGGTACTTCCACCGAACGGGTGGCGCAGGCGCTAACTCGTCGTGGCTCGCTGATTGCCGCGATCGAGAGCTTGCGGGGCACTAACCGCCATACGTTGAAGGAAATCCCGGTGCCGGCGCCGGATCAAATCGTCTCCTGGCTTCCCAAGCCCGAGTTGCTCGATCCCGAACGTCCGATCGATCCCGATAAAATCGCCGCTCAATTCATTCCCATGGAAGAGCGAGCACCGGCGCACCGGCGCCTCATTATTTCCGTCACTATGCTGATGCTGGTGGTAGCGTTCGCCGCTGCTTGGCACTGGACGCCGCTATCGCATTGGCTCGACGCGCAAACGCTGAGTAGTTATATCGTCGGTTTCCGACATTCGCCGAGCGCGCCATTCGTTGGCATCGGTGCATTTATCTTGGGCGGGTTGTTGGCGTTTCCAGTGACTCTGTTGGTTGTCGTTACGGTGCTGGCCTTTGGGCCGGTGCAAGGCATCGTCTATTCCTTCATCGGTTCGCTACTCAGTGCTTGGGTGGTCTATGGCATCGGTCACATGCTTGGCCGGCATACGATTCGTCGCTTCGCCGGTTCGCGTCTTAACCGTTTGAGTTGCCGCCTAGCTGAACGTGGTGTGCTCGCTGTGACGTTGGTGCGATTGCTACCGGTAGCGCCATTTACCGTCGTGAATCTTGTCGCCGGCGCATCGCACATTGGTTTGCGCGACTTTCTGTTGGGCACGGTTCTTGGGATGATTCCGGGCATTCTTGCGATTGTGTTGTTCATCGATCGGGTTGATGCGACGTTGCAACAGCCTGGTGTGGGTACTGGGCTGGGGTTGGGAGTGATTATCGTGTTGTTGTTTGGAATGATTTATGGGTTGCGGCGGTGGTTGTTACGGCGGCAGTCGGTGGGGTCGAGTAGTTGAATCGCCTCCTGCGGAGGCGATGATGGTCGAGTGTAATAAATATAATCAGCGGGATGCTCCGCCCCGCAACCCAGGGTTCCTTTTCTTTGCTTGTGCAAAGAAAAGGAACCAAAAGAAAGCACCCCCCGGGGTGGCGCAAAGCATCCTCCGCTTCTCACTTTTGGCTATTAACTATGTCTGGCACAGTACATCCCTGTACTGAGCCAGACGCGCGCCTCCTGCGCGCTCGAGGCCAAAAGCTCCGATGCTCGGAAAGCGCCACACGGGGATTAACAGCAACGACAACCGCAAAAACCCATTCAACTCACCCCCCACCCTAGCCCTCCCCCGCTGTGGCGGGGGAGGGAATGGATTGGTGGCGGTGGGTGTTGTGCAACTGACTGTCTAGGCGCTTTTGCTTTTCATCCCCTCCCCAGCGCAGCGGGGGGTGAGGCGGGGTTTTCGTGAGTGTCCCGTGGACACTCACGCCGCCGAACGGGCGCGCGCACTGGGCGGGAATGGTTAGGGTGGGGGCGGTTGTGGTTGTCGTTATTCCCGCTGTGGCGCATGCCCGAACCTCGCAGGGTTTTGGCATAAGCCCGAGGGGGAACCGGCCTAAACCCAAGAAGCGCAGTGGCATGTTGGCGCCACCGGGGGGTGCTTCTCTTTGGATACTTTCTCTTGCATCAGCAAGAGAAAGTATCCCTGGGCTGCGGGGCGGAGCATCCGCTGATTACAATTTATTATCTCGACCGTCATCGCCCTCGTAAGAGGGCGATTCCTACTTACTTATCCGAAGGCCCAAACAACCACCAAAGCAACAGCCCCAATATCGGCAACAAGATAATCAGAACGATCCACAGCACCTTCTTACCCGTAGACGCACGTGACTGAACGATCTTAACGATGGCCCAGATGTCGGCGATTAAGACGAGCAGGCCGAAAAATCCACGAACTTCAATATCCAGCATATCCGCCTCTGAGCTATCGATGCGCGTCGCGTCCGATTGCGATCATGTGCGACAATGGACCGTTCATTCAACGAGGGATTACATGAGTAAGCCTAATACGCAGAACATGGCGTTGTTCTGTGATTTTGAAAACGTCGCTTTAGGTGTACGCGAATCCAACTACGCCGATTTCGATATTCGTCGCGTGTTGGAACGCCTGCTGTTAAAAGGTGCCATCGTCGTTAAGAAGGCTTACTGCGATTGGGGACGGTACAAAGACTTCAAAGTACCGATGCACGAAGCGGCGTTCGAGCTGATCGATATTCCGCACGTGCGGCAATCGGGTAAGAACTCGGCCGACATTCGTATGGTCGTTGACGCGCTCGATCTTTGTTACACCAAGGCGCATGTCGATGCTTTCGTTATCATCAGCGGCGACTCCGATTTTTCGCCGTTGGTATCGAAACTGCGCGAGAATAATAAGCTCGTGATCGGCGTCGGCGTGAAGAACTCGACCTCGGATTTGCTCATCGCCAACTGCGATGAATTTATTTTCTACGACGACTTAGTGCGCGAGGCCAAGAAAAAACGGCGGCCGCGTAAAACCGAAAATAACAAAACGACCGAAGGCAAAACGATCGAAGGCAAGAAGATGCCGACGCCCGTGGATAGCCGCAACGATGACGAGAAAAAGCAGGAGGCGCTCGATTTGATCATGGAAACCGTCGAAGCGCTGTTCAAAGAACGCGGCGAGGAAGACAAGGTTTGGGGCTCGATGGTTAAGCAGGCGTTGAAGCGCCGTAATCCCGGGTTCGATGAGACGTATCACGGATTTCGTACCTTCGGCAAATTGCTGGAAGAGGCGCAAACGCGCAAGCTACTGCAGCTGGAGCTGGACGAGAAATCCGGGGGCTATATCGTTAAGGGCTTCGCGCACGAGGAGTAGGGTGGCGTTGTCTTTAAGCGGTGCGCGGATCTCCGCTAAACTGCGAAAAACGAAAGCGGTCTCTCATGACGACACCGGCGTATGAAGAACGTAAGCAGCGGTTGAGCGAGTTTCTTCAGCAAAATCGCGACGGTCGTGTACGGCTGAAGAAAGCCACTTCGAATTTGTTTCGCGACCGAAAAAATGTTTCGTCGCAACAACTCGACGTCGGCGATTTCAAGAGCGTGCTGAAGGTCGATCGTGTTGCCGGCTTGATCGATGTCGAGGGTATGACGCCGTATGCCGCATTGACGGCGGAGTCGTTGAAGCACGGGTTGATGCCGTGCGTCGTGCCGCAGCTCAAATCCATCACGATCGGTGGCGCCGTGACGGGTAGCGGTATTGAATCGTTGTCGTTTCGTTACGGATTGGTGCACGAAACGATCGACGAGATCGAGGTGTTGTTACCCGATGGTCGCACGGTCATCGGCACGCCGACCAACGAGCAGTGCGACCTTTTTTACGGCTTCCCCAATTCCTACGGTACGCTCGGTTACGCCTTGCGGGTCAAGGTGAAAGCCATACCGGTCAAGGCATTCGTCGAGCTAACGCATATTCGTCATACCGACGCGGAGCTGTATTTCGAAGACCTACAGCGTTGGTGCCGGAGTGATGTCGATTTCGTCGATGGTGTCATCTTCAGTCGTGACGAGATGTATCTGACGCTCGGTCGCTTTACCGATACCGCGCCTTATACCAGCGATTACACTTATCGACACATCTACTATCAATCGATCCGTCAGCGCCAAACCGATTATTTGACGGTGTCGGACTATATCTGGCGTTGGGATACCGACTGGTTTTGGTGTTCTAAGAACGTGTATGCGCAGCATCCATTGATTCGCCGGCTGTACGGTCGCGATCGTCTGAACTCGATCACCTATACCAAGATCATGCGTTGGAACAGCCGCTGGAAATTAACGGCTGCCATCAACCGAGTGCGTGGCGTTCATAGTGAGTCGGTTATTCAAGATGTCGAGTTGCCGGTCGAGCATTGCGTCGATTTCTTCAATTTTTATCACGACACCATCCGCTTCTTGCCGGTATGGGTCTGTCCGACGCGGGCGTACCGCCCGGACGTGCAGTTCGATTTATATCGGCTCGATCCGCAAAAGCTGTATGTGAATTTCGGTTTCTGGGATGTTATAAGTTCGCGTCAGCCTGCACCCGCTGGTTTCCACAATCGCCAAATCGAGTGCAAGGTACGTGAGCTCGGCGGTATGAAGTCGCTTTATTCGGATTCGTACTGCACTGTCGATGAGTTTTGGCAGGTTTACAATAGGGCAGCGTATGAGCGGCTAAAGCATAAGTACGACCCCGCTGGACGTTTGCCGGATCTCTACGAAAAGTGCGTGCTCAAAGAATAAATAGCAAAGGAGAAAGTAGTAATGTTGAATCGACGTACAAGTAGTGTCTTGCTGGTAACCGCGTTGCTCGTTGGCTGCGTATTCGTGCAGCCGACGGCGTCTAGTAAAAAGATTCGTGTGCTGACGGCTGCCGAGGTCGACCGTTGTCAGTCGCTCGGCAATCTCGTATCGCGTGTCGCCGACCGGGTCGGCGCGATTCCGCGCAGTAAGGAAGCGATAGCCGACGATGTCGAGATCAATGCCAAGAACTCGGCGGCCGACATGGGCGGCGACACGATTGTGCCGTTGTCGAAGATAGAAGGCGGTCGGCAAACGTTCGGCGTGTATCGCTGTTTGTCGTAGGCATTGCATTCCCCCTCTCACCCGAGAGGGGGAATGGTATTTCCTTGCGGATTTTTACTTTCTCGATTTACCGCGTAGCGCCAGTAGTTCTTCTTCGCTGAGAAACTGTGCCGGCAAATGTGTCGCATCGCGTTGGAACTCGTAGCCACAGGAACAGCTGGTACTGCCGCGGACGCGGCGGTTACAGCGTGGGCATTGGCGGTCGTCCGGCTGTGTGCCGCGTGTCGATGCGACGGTTGGGGAAATCGGCAGTGGCATAACGGTTACCAGTACGGGTACTACAGCCGGCGTCACTGATGGTGAGCTCGTTTCGATGGGCGGCAGCGCGGGTGGAGCGACTCGGGCGCGCGCTTGTGCGGTCTTGCGGCTCTGGGCGACCAGTTGCGATTGCAACTGCTCAACTTCCATCTCGGCGCGCCGCAGTGCTTCACGTTTACCGCGATCATGTGAATCCCGTAACAACGCTACCTTAGCGCTGGTCAGCTCACGACGGGCGCGGACCAAGCGTGCCGCGAGATACGATTCAAACACGGATTCCGCCTGGGCGATCAGCGTTGGTGAGGAGGAGGAAGGGACCATTGGTGGCTCGGCTCCGGTCCCTTTAGTTTTGTTATCGATCATGGGGACGCTACTTTTTATAAGGGCGTTTCGTTAAGTATAGGAGCGCCGCATCGCTTAGCCCCTAAAGTCAGCGGTTAGTACGATGGTTGGGGCGCCCGGCCCGACAGGCGGATTTTAAAGCCAGCCCTTGAATCCTTGCCCACTCGGCCCCATCTTTTTCGGCGCTTTCCCACAGCACGATTCAGCGAGGAACTATGACAGTAGAAACCCACCGGGAAACCCTCGGCTTCCAAACGGAGGTCCGGCAATTGCTGGATCTGATGATCCATTCGCTTTACAGCAATAAAGAGATTTTTCTGCGCGAGCTCGTATCCAATGCCTCGGATGCCGCTGACAAACTGCGGTTTGAAGCGTTGACCGACGATGCGTTGTTCGAGGGCGAAGGCGATCTCAAGATTCGGGTCGCTTATGACAAAAGCACACGCACGGTGACGATCAGCGACAACGGCATCGGTATGAGCCGTGCCGAAGTCATCGACAATATCGGCACAATCGCCAAGTCCGGTACCCGTGAATTTCTGGCCGCACTGTCGGGTGATAAAGCCAAGGATGCGCGTCTGATCGGCCAATTCGGCGTCGGTTTCTACTCGGCGTTTATTATTGCCGACCGGGTAACGTTGACCACGCGCCGCGCCGGCCTGGCGTCTGAACATGGCGTGCGTTGGGAGTCGGCCGGCGAAGGTGACTACACCATCGAAACGGTCGAGCGCGCCCAGCGCGGCACCGAAATCGTGCTGCACTTGAAAGAGGGAGAAGACGAGTTCGTCGACGGCCATCGCCTGCGATCGATCATCCACAAGTATTCCGATCACATTCCGATTCCGATTGCGATGAAATCGGAAGACCAGAAGGGCGAGGACGAGATCGTCAATCGGGCGTCGGCGCTATGGGCGCGACCGAAGAACGAGATCAAGCCGGAAGAGTACGAAGAATTCTACAAACACGTCGGCCACGATTTCGAGCCGCCGTTGGCGCATGTGCATTCGCGTGTCGAAGGCAAGCAGGAATACATTTCGTTGCTGTACGTGCCAAAGCGCGCGCCGTTCGATTTGTGGGACCGTGATCGCCGGCATGGCATCAAGTTGTACGTGCGTCGTGTTTTCATCATGGACGACGCCGAGCGGTTATTGCCGAACTATCTGCGGTTCGTGCGCGGTATCATCGATTCTAATGATCTGCCACTCAATATTTCGCGCGAGATTCTGCAGCACAACAAAGATATCGACGCCATTCGCGCTGGCTCGATCAAGAAGGTGCTGGACTTATTGGGCGACTTGGTCGAGAAGGACGCGGAAAAATACGCAACCTTCTGGCGTGAATTTGGGCGCGTACTCAAGGAAGGTGTGGTCGAGGATAACGGCAATCGCCAAGCGATCGCGCGCCTATTGCGCTTCGCCTCCACCAAGGCCGATACCGACGCGCAGGAAGTAACGCTCGCCGACTATGTCGCGCGCATGCAGCCCGGCCAAGAGAAGATTTATTACATCACCGCCGATACTTTCGCGGCCGCCAAGAGCAGCCCGCATTTGGAAATTTTCCGCGCGAAAGGGATCGAAGTGTTGTTGATGTACGACCGCATCGATGAATGGCTGGTGACACATCTGACAGAGTTCGACGGCAAGTCATTAGTATCGGTCGCCAAGGGCGATCTCGACCTGGGCAAGCTCGAGGATCAAGAGGAACGCAAGCAACACGAGCAAGTCGAAAGCAAGCACAAAGACTTAGTAGCTCGTATCCAGCAGGTATTGGCGGAGCGCGTGCAGGCCGTACGGGTCACGCATCGCCTAACCGGTTCACCGGCGTGTCTGGTTGCCGGTGAGCACGACATCAGTAGTCATTTGGGGCGGATATTGAAGGCGGCTGGGCAATCGGTACCGGCAGGTAAGCCGGTGTTGGAGATTAATCCGACGCATGCGCTGGTGCAGCGTCTCAGCGATGAGAAAGACGAGAAGCGTTTTGGCGATTGGAGTCACCTGTTGTTTGAGCAATCGTTGTTAAGCGAAGGCGGTCAGCTCGATGATCCGGCGACATTCGTGCGGCGATTGAACGAACTGTTGTTGGCAGCGGCGCCGTCTAAATAGAAATTAAAAATAAGCCCTCTCTCCCATAAGGAGAGAGGGCTCGGTGAAAACTGTTTTAACGCCGGCGTGTAATCTGGCCGCTGTTGTCGAGAGCGAGAATAGCGAGCGCCGTCGCGTCGAGTGTAATTGCCGGGACTTCTTCGGAACTGGTCGCGAACGCGTAGCCGCAACGGCAGTGGTTCGCGCCGATCGGCACGGTTGCCGTGCAGTTGGGACACTCTTGCTTGGCTTGTGGCGCCGTTTCTATCGCCGGCGTTTTGGCGGCAAGGTCGAGCGAGACCGACGGCATTTCCGAGGTTTCACTCGGTGCGGTGTAACCACAGGTACAACGCTTGGTGTCGATTGGCAGCATCGCCGTGCAGTTTGGACATTCCTGCCTTGCCACCGCCGCCGGTTTTGATTCAGGCGGCGCAGCTACTTTGACTTCAGACGTTGTTGGTTTGGCCAGAGCGACCGTTGGCAGCTTGGGCGTGGTGACTGGCTTCGCCGTTGACTTCGCGGGTTTCGTAGCGGGCGAGGGTGCGGCTTTGTTGCGCACGACGGCTTCCGCTTTCGCTGCCTGGGCACGGTTAAAGCTGGCGTCCGGTTTCGGCGAGGCGATAGTCGGTGGTGTCGGGATGGACTTCGGTAGCGGTGCCGGCGGTATGACTTTCGCGACTTGTTTGGCGCGTTTGGCTTGAACCGCCTTCAACGTTTTTTGTGCTTCCGCCAAGGTATGTTTGCTCGAGCGTTCAGCCGGCGCGGTAGTGGCTCCTTTAGACGTGTGCACAACTATGGGCAGGGGTGTCGCGCGGGCTGTCGGCGGCTCGATCGGTTTTGGTTTTTCGACCGGCACAACGGGCGCGGCGTCGATGATGGCGATTTCGACAATCGTTGGTGGCGGTGATAGTGTCGAGGTCGTTTCAAATTCGGGTGCCGCGATCAATTTCGCTGTCTCGACGAATTCTGCTTTTTTGATCGGTGATGGTGCAATCGGCGCGGCTTCGAGGGTTAGCGCTTCAACCATTATTGTTTCGACTACTGTCTCGACCGGCGCCTCGATGACGACGGTTTCGACCACCGGTTGCGCCGGCGTCGCGCCGACTTTAGGTTGCAATTGCGCTTCACGTACTAAGTGCGCATCGAGCTGGGCCCGCGCCGTATGCAGCGCCTGTTCGGCGGCTAATGCTTGCGCGGCTTTGTAAGTGTTCGCGCGATCGAACACGGCATCCTGGCGGGCGACGAGCATCGTCGCTTCGGCCTGAACGACGCGGGCGGCGAGGTAATCGCGCAGCAGTCGCAATTGTTGCAATTCATATTCGACGGCGGCATCGCCTTGCAGGGCGTCGGGATCGAAACAATAACCGCACTCGCACATGACCGACTGAGAGTCGTTCGTGGCAGAACATTCCGGACAGTGCTTCTGAAAAATGCTTGGCACGCGGGTAATAAACCGATTGGGGTTCTCAAAAAAATATGGCACAGCACTGCGGCCGGAACGACCAAGGCAGACAAACCGCCTGGACGAACGGATAAATGGCAGGGCCGCGTCGGAATCCCGACGCGGTGTTTAGGACGACTTCAGCAGACGCTGAGAATCCCTTAAACGGCGCTGATAGGCGCGTTGCTCGACTTTCCAGGCCGCGTTCCAGCCCAGGCCTGGACGTAATAAACCGCGGCACAGCGTCAACATACCCTCAACATCATCCAGGTTGACGAATTCCGGCGCCGGGCCGTCCGCTCCGCGCGAATCCGGGCCGCCCTGAAAACTTTGATTGTGATAATTGCCAAGCGGCACGGACAAACCAATCGCGGTTAAGCCGTACACGGTGGCGGCGGTCGCTTCGCAAGTGCCGCCATCCATAATGCGGCGTTGGTGGCGCCCCGGCAGCAGCCGTTGCGCGAGTTGCGTTAGCACGTTAAGCGCGTTCGGTTCGAACACCGTGCGTCGATCGCCTAAGCGTACGACCGGTCCTTTGCCGATTACTGCGCCCGGCAGCGTGCGCGATGTTTCAAGACTGATGCAGATTACCGGACGTTTCGCCGGCCGCAACCAGCCGAGCTCGAAGTGACCGATAGCACCGATGAAGCCGACTTCCTCGGCGCGCGTGAGCAGTCCGATAAAAGGCGCGCGTTTGCGTTTGCGATAGAGGTCGAGCGCGGTCGCAACGATGGCGTATACGCCGACTAGGTCGTCGGCCGCTTTGGTATATAGCGTGCGACCGCGTTGCCATACCGGCGCGCGAAAACCGAAACCACCGTAAAGCGTTTCGGCGCGCGCTCGCGGTTTGGCGAGCGTGAGTTTTATTTCCGCCGTTTGAATTGTACGACCGCTGGCCGTCAGCCGTGCCGATTGCATCTTTCCGGAATGTACGCCGCCACCGTTGTCGGCAACCCACACCGGCGCTCCGGCCAGATGTCGCAGTGGTGCACCACCGTGCCAGTCGACGTGCAATCGATCGGGTCCGCGCCAGCGCACCCCATGAAATCCCGGATGGTCCATATGCGCCACGTACAACCGCAGCGGTTCGCGGGTGTGCATGCGCACCCGCTGCGCGTATTCCTTGCGCGAGCTGCAACCGACGACGATGTTGCCGATCGGATCGATGAAGAACGGTACGCTACCGGCGCGCAGCGCAGCGCTGACGAAGTCGATGACGCGTTGTTCGCGGAATGGTGCGGTCGGTTGGCGGAGAAGATCGAGGAGCAACGAAAGCTCGCGCTTATTCATGCGCGCGAGTATACGTCATTCCGCTTTGAGGAGAATCGTCCGGCGTTCGCTCGTTTGCGTAGTCGCACTTTCCAAAATGGCGCGGCGTACGTCGGCGCCGTTACCGCTGAGACCGCCGATATCGATCCATTCGCCGGGCTTCACCAGCACGGTCGTTGCGTACTCTTGAAAATCGACTAGACCAGTCGACGGATTGGCTAGCCGCGCCAAGCGCGGCGTAATCTCGAGTTGAATGCGTTCGCCTTGAACGCGCGGCACGACGTCGAAACCGGTGATGACATCCTGCAACACCACGCCTTGCTGGAGCACGGTTTGGTGGCCGGTGAGCGTTAAGATGCGGCTCACGTGCGGCACCGATTGGCCGACGCGGACGAATGCATGGGCGCCGTCGAGGGTAGTGACGAATTGCGTGACATCGTCACGCTGGGTCGTTTGCGTCGTGCCGCTGTCGATGCGCACACCGTTACGTTTGATGATGACGCCGTTGCGCTCGGGAGTTGTGCGCGGTATGTGCACGCGCGCACGGTCGTTACCGGCATCGCCGGAAACACCGAGGTCGGTCGTATCGGTATCGCGCGCGACGGTTTGGCGCACGGTGATGCGTAATTGCCGACGGGCGACGTCGAGTGCATTGATGAGTCGTTGGATCTCGCTGCGGCGCGATTCGTCAGCGCGGATAAATAGTTGATAGCCGCTGCCGCTCATGCCTTCATTCGGCTGCAACAACGGTTGAATCAGTGGCGCCAATTCTTCGGCCGGTCGATTCCGTAGTTGGAAAATTTGCAGCGTTTCGGCGGCAAGCGCCGTGCTGCTGAAGTACAACAGGAAGATCGCGCAAAGGTGACGGAGGCGCACGACCTATTCAACCAGCGGCCGTCGCGCCCCGGCATAATGTTCGCGCCAATAGGGGTCGTCAACGTTGCCGACGGAAACGCGCTTGCCGCGCGATGGCGCATGCACAAAGCGATCGTCGCCGATATACATGCCGACGTGGGAGTTGGTTTTGCCGTCTTGATCGAAGAACAGCAAATCTCCCGGACGCAGATCGTCGTCGTCGACTGGGCGGGAATGCGCCCATTGTTCGTCCGTGCTTCGCGGCAGATGCAGGCCGACGCGGCTATAGCTGTATTGCACCAGGCCGCTGCAATCGAAACCGCGGCGCGGGCTGTTGCCGCCGTAGCGATACGGTGTGCCCTGCAGTTTTAGCGCATATTCGACGGCACGCGCGCCAGCGCCGGCATCGGTTCGTTGCGGAACGGTCGAGCAGCCGCTAAAGGCCAACAGCATCAGACCGATCGTACTGAATGCCAGTTGTTGCCAATGCCGTGTCATAGGCCGAGCGGGCGCAGGGCAACGCGTACTCCGCGTTCCCATTGGTTGTTGAAGCGCTCGATGAGCGCTACTGTTTCGCGCGGAGTATTCAGCACGACGATGGCTTCGGTGCGCGTTATGTCGTCTTGCAGTATGTGGCCGGCGCGATCGCTGACGAGAAAGAGATCACCGGCGCCGCGATCGTTCTCGTCGAACTCACGCACGTCGATGTTGCCGGCTAACCGCTGGATGGCGGCACTCAGCCGGTCGTTATCGCGCAGGGTGTCAGCCGCATTGTCGACCAGTAGGCAGACGCGATTGCGTGGGTGGTGAGTGGCAAAGGCGGTGAGGGCGCTACTGACGATGCTCACATTGAACACCGTCCGATCGAGTCGCGGTGCGTATAAACGCAGCTCGCGTTGCGTTTGCTGGATCAACGCCGCCAGCGCCGCTGACAGCGCTTCGCGGCCGCGAAGCGGGCCTTCGCTTAACGGCGTGGTCGGTGGGGGGGTATCGGCCGCCATCTTTCGTTCAATCGGCTTAATGTCGCTGGATTCTACAAAGTATAGAGCCGTACCCCAAGCTTCCCCGGTGTCGGGGAAGTGGGGTGGGAAAGATGATTGCTAAGGCTAGTTGCGGTCTTTGGCGATGGCCGCCGCCTGGGCGGCGGCATTGCCGGTGTAGCCGGCGGGTGTCAGCGCTATCAGCCGTTGCTTCGCGTCGTCCGGAATCGCCAGGCCGCGGATGAAGCTATGCAACGTCGTACGGTTGAGGCCGTTCTTGCCGCGGGTCAATTCTTTGAGTTTCTCGTAGGCGTCGGCGACGGCGTAACGGCGCATCACCGTTTGTACCGCCTCGGCCAATACTTCCCAATTGTCATCGAGGTCGCGATTGAGCCGCTCGGCATCGACTTCCAGCCGGCTGATGCCTTTCTGACATGCCTCGAAGGCAAGCAGGGCGTAGCCCAGGGCCACGCCCATGTTGCGCAACACCGTCGAATCGGTGAGGTCACGCTGCCAGCGGCTGATCGGCAGCTTGGCTGCCAAGTGTTGCAGCATCGCGTTCGCCAGGCCCAAGTTGCCTTCCGAATTTTCGAAATCGATCGGGTTGACCTTGTGCGGCATGGTCGACGAGCCGACCTCGCTGCCGACGACCTTTTGCTTGAAGTAGCCAAGCGAAATGTAAGCCCACATGTCGCGATCGAAGTCGATCAGGATGGTGTTGAAGCGCGCGAGCGCGTCGCATAGCTCGGCGATGTAGTCGTGCGGTTCGATCTGGGTGGTATACGGATTCCACGTCAGGCCCAAGTTTTCGACTAAGCCTTTGGCGACCGAAGTCCAGTTGATTTCCGGATAGGCGATTAAATGCGCGTTGTAGTTGCCGACGGCGCCGTTGATCTTGCCGAAGATCGGCACGGCGGCGAAGCGATCGCGTGCCCGCCGCAGCCGGTAGGTGAAGTTCGCCATTTCTTTGCCGAGCGTGGTCGGCGATGCCGGTTGGCCGTGCGTGCGCGCCAACATCGGTTGGTCGGCATAGCGACTGGCGAGCGCTTCGACGGCGGCGATCAGCCGGTCCATGCGCGGCAGCAAAATGTGCTCGCGGCCTTCGCGCAGCATAAGCGCGTAGGCCAGATTATTGATGTCTTCGGAGGTGCAAGCGAAGTGGAAGAACTCGGCGCACTTGGCGATTTCTTTAATGTCGCGTGTACGTTCCTTCAGAAAATATTCAACGGCTTTGACGTCGTGATTGGTCGTGCCTTCGATCTGTTTGATGCGCTCGGCATCGGCCAAAGAAAAGTCGCTGTAGATCGCTTGCAACAAATCGAGCGTCGGCGGCGAGAACGCCGGCACTTCCGGGATTTGTGGATTGGCGCTGAGCGCCAGCAACCAGTCGATCTCTACCTGCACGCGCAGCCGTATCAAGCCGTATTCGCTGAAGAGCGAACGCAGCGGCGCGACTTTCGCTTCGTAACGACCATCGAGGGGTGACAGGGCGGTCAGCGTGTGATCGGCGACGTCGGCGGTGGTACGCGGTGCGGTAGGGGTCGGATGTATGCTCATGAGGTTGCGTTAAGCTCCTTAAAATTCGGGTGTATTTTAAACCGTTTGCGCGGCGCATGTCCGCGCTTGGGGCTAACTGCTCGACGCGGCGCGCGCCGCGTGCTCGTGAGTTGTAGCGATGATATCGATAACGGCGCCGCCGAGGCATTCATCGTCCTGGTAAAACACGACCGACTGGCCCGGCGTCAGTGCTCGCTGCGGCGTATCAAACACGACGTGTACCGCGCCATCCGAGCGTGGTTCTACCTGGCACGCCTGATCGCTCTGGCGGTAACGGGTCTTGGCTTGTAGGCGAGAACCAGCCGGCGGCGCGCCGTGAATCCAATGGGCATCAATGCCAACGAGGGTATCGTGATACAGCGCCGGATGATGCTCGCCCTGCGCTACATACAGCGTGTTGCTCGCCATGTCTTTGCGCACGACATACCAAGCGTCGCCGGCGCCACCGAGCCCTAGGCCATGGCGTTGACCGAGCGTGTAGTACATCAGCCCGTCGTGGCGGCCCTTGCATTCGCCTTGCAACGTGCGCATATCGCCGGGTTGCGGCGGTAGGTAGCGTTCGAGGAAGTTTTTGTAGTTGCGCTCGCCGATGAAGCAAATGCCGGTACTGTCGGGGCGGGCGTAGTTGGGCAGGCCAGCCTTTTCGGCAATAGCCCGTACGTCGGGCTTGGTGAGCTCGCCGATCGGAAACACGGTGCGTGCTAGCGCCGGTTCGTCGAGCGCGTGCAAGAAGTAAGTCTGGTCCTTATTAAGGTCGTGTGCCTTGAGTAGGTGCGCGCGACCATCGCGCTGCGCCAGCCGCGCATAGTGGCCGGTAGCGATGCGCGTGGCGCCGAGATCAAGGGCGTAGTCGAGGAATGCTTTGAATTTGATCTCTTTGTTGCACAGCACGTCTGGATTCGGCGTGCGACCGGCGCGATGTTCGGCCAGGAAGCGTTCGAATACACCGTCCCAGTATTCAGCCGAGAAATTGACCGCCTTGAGCGGAATCTCCAAGCGGTCGCATACCGCTTGCGCCGCTTTCAGGTCTTCGAGGGCCGCGCAATGAGTGTCAGAATCGTCTTCTTCCCAGTTCTTCATGAAGACGCCGAGCACTTCGTAGCCCTGCTGCTTCAGCAGCAGCGCGGACACGGCAGAATCGACGCCGCCGGAGAGTCCGACGACGATCCGTTCGCAGGAAGTAGGGTTCATGGTTTTGCGGCGTAGTCGAGATCGGCGAGCAGATCGAGAGGATAGCGCCGTCCGGCGCGATAGTCATCGATGCAGCGCTGTACCTGCGGGCTGCGGTGGCGGCTGGCTTGTTGCTGGATCTCGGCCGGAGTCAGCCAAAGGGCGCGGACAATGCCGTCGTCGAGCACGCGGTTCGGTTCATGTTCCAACGCCCGGCCGATAAAGGCAAAACGCAGGTAAGTGGTCCCTTTAGAAGGGTGTTGCCAGCGGTAGATGCCGAGGAGTGCCTGCGGTGCGAAGTGCCAGGCTGTTTCTTCGAGGGTTTCGCGAATAACCGCGGCAATCAGGCTTTCGCCCTCGTCCAGGTGCCCGGCCGGTTGGTTCAGTACCAGCGCGCGGTTATCCCGCTCCTCTACTAATAAGAAACGGCCATCTTGCTCGGCGATGGCGGCGACGGTGACATTCGGCTTCCAAATCATGCGGGTAAGTTTACCGCAGAGAGGGGGCGATGAAAGGGTACGGCTTAGCTTTTCGGTCTAAGCCTTTGATTACGTACTCCGGCCAGCGCTAATTAGGGGGAAGACCCTACACCCACGTTCTTTCTAATCGTTTTTTTAATAGACTCCATTGATATATTTTCTTTGGTTAATCATTCCACTATCCCTACACTCGCACCCCGTTCGTGTCCCGACCCTTTTCGACGGCTTGTCCCAGGGCGGAGCACACTCAAGTTTCCGATTGGAGAAGCCAATAATGTCCGACCAAGTTGAAATTTCGAAGCTGGAAAGGGAGTGGAAAGAAAACTCGCGCTGGAGCGGTATCAAGCGCGGTTATGACGCGAAAGAGGTTGTCCGTCTGCGCGGTTCGCTGCCGATCGAGCACACGCTCGCCCGCCGTGGTGCGGAAAAACTATGGAAATTGCTGCACGACGAGCCGTTCGTCAACGCCTTGGGCGCCCTGACCGGCAACCAAGCGATGCAGCAGGTGAAAGCCGGCTTAAAGGCGATCTATCTCTCCGGCTGGCAGGTGGCGGGTGACGCCAACCTCGCTGGGGAAATGTACCCCGATCAATCGCTCTATCCGGCTAACTCGGTACCGGCCGTGGTCCGCCGTATCAATAATACTTTCCAGCGCTGTGACCAGATCCAGTGGATGGAAGGCAAGCGTCCGGGCGACGACGGTTTTGTCGATTACTTCGCGCCGATCGTAGCCGATGCCGAAGCCGGCTTCGGTGGTGTGTTGAATGCGTTCGAGCTGATGAAGTCGATGATCGAAGCGGGCGCTGCCGGTGTGCACTTCGAAGATCAATTGGCCTCGGTAAAGAAATGCGGCCACATGGGTGGCAAGGTATTGGTGCCGACGCGTGACGCCGTTGCGAAATTGGTCGCCGCGCGTTTGGCGGCCGACGTGATGGGCGTGCCGACGATCCTGGTGGCGCGTACCGACGCCGAAGCGGCCGACCTCTTGACCGCCGACGTCGATGAGAACGACAAACAATTCTGTACCGGTGAGCGGACGGCCGAAGGTTTCTATCGTGTCAAGCCGGGCGCCGATCAAGCGATCTCGCGCGGTATCGCTTATGCGCCGTACGCCGACCTCGTCTGGTGTGAGACCGGCAAGCCGGATCTCGCATTTGCGAAGAAGTTTGCCGAAGCGGTGCACAAGAAGTATCCGGGCAAGATGCTGTCCTACAATTGCTCGCCGTCGTTCAACTGGAAGAAGAACCTGGACGACGCCACCATTGCCAAGTTCCAAAAAGAGCTCGGCGCGATGGGCTACAAGTTCCAGTTCATCACCTTGGCCGGCTTCCACAGCTTGAACTACTCGATGTTCAACTTGGCCTACGGTTATGCGCGTAACCAGATGACGGCGTTCGTCGAGTTGCAGCAGGCGGAGTTTGCTGCCGCCGATCGCGGCTTCACCGCGGTCAAGCATCAGCGTGAAGTCGGTACGAGCTATTTCGATGCCGTGACGCAGACGATTGAAGGCGGTCAGGCGTCGACCACGGCGTTGAAAGGTTCCACCGAAGACGAGCAGTTTTTTGACAAGCGGGCGGCGCATTCTTGAGCGCCAGATAGTTATGATCCGCGTTGAGTGCGTCACGCCTGCCTACGCAGGCGTGACGCCCCATCCTTACCGCATCAAGAGCATGAGCACGATGCCTGCCGATGTAGAAATTACGGCGCCAATCTCGCCGGAGTTCGCCCAGATTCTTACCCCAGCGGCGATGCAATTTATCGCCAAGTTGCACCGCACGTTTGAACCGCGCCGTCGCCAGTTGTTGGCGCTTCGCGCTGAGCGTCAGCATCGGCTCGACGCCGGTGAAGTGCCGAATTTCTTGCTGGAGACCCAAGCCATTCGTGCCAGCGATTGGTCGATTGCGCCGGTGCCGAAAGACTTACAACGCCGCCGTGTCGAAATCACCGGCCCGGTGGATCGCAAGATGGTAATTAACGCGCTCAACTCGGGCGCGGATTCGTACATGGCCGATTTTGAGGATTCGAATGCGCCGAACTGGAGCAATCAGATCCATGGTCAGATCAACATGCGCGACGCCGTACGGCGCACGATTTCGCTCGACGCCGGTGGCAAGCATTATCAGTTGAAGGATAGCGTGGCGACGTTAGTCGTGCGCCCGCGCGGTTGGCATCTCGACGAGAAGAACGTGCGCGTCGACGGCCAACGTGTGTCCGGTGGCATATTCGATCTCGCGTTGTTCCTGTTTCACAACGCGCGCGAGCAAATTGCGCGCGGCACCGGCCCATACTTTTATCTGCCGAAGATGGAGAGCCACCTCGAGGCGCGGCTATGGAACGATGTGTTCTGCCTGGCGCAGGACGAGCTCAGTATTCCGCGCGGTACGATCAAGGCGACGGTGCTGATCGAGACGATTCTCGCGGCATTCGAGATGGACGAAATTTTGTACGAGCTGCGCGAGCACTCGGCCGGGCTCAATGCCGGCCGTTGGGACTACATCTTCTCGTGCATCAAAAAATTTCGCGCCAACGAAAATTTCTGTCTCGGCGATCGCAGTCAGATCACGATGAATGTGCCGTTCATGCGTGCCTACGCCTTGTTGTTGCTAAAGACTTGTCACAAGCGCAAGGCGCCGGCAATCGGCGGCATGAGCGCCTTGATCCCGATCAAGAACGATCCGGTCGCCAACGAAAAGGCGCTGGCTGGCGTACGTGCCGACAAGGCGCGCGACGCCGGTGATGGTTACGACGGCGGTTGGGTAGCGCACCCGGCGTTGGTCGGTATCGCCATGGAAGAGTTCAAGAAGGTGTTGGGCGAGCGTCCTAACCAGATCGACAAGCAGCGCGACGATGTGAAGGTAGCGGCCGCCGACTTGCTCAACTTCCAATCGGGCCACGGCATTACCGAAAAAGGCCTGCGGCTCAATATCAATATCGGCATTCAGTATCTTGGTTCTTGGCTCGCTGCCAATGGTTGTGTGCCGATTCATAACTTGATGGAAGACGCCGCGACCGCCGAGATCTCGCGTTCACAAGTTTGGCAATGGATCCGCTCGCCGCACGGTAAGCTCGACGACGGCCGCAAGGTGACCGTCGAGATGGTGCAGTCGATGATTCCGGAAGCGCTGCAAGACATCCGTAAGGAGCACGGTGACGAAGCGTTCGCGCGCACGCCATATGTCGAGGCGGCGAAGATCTTCGAGGAGATGTCTACGTCCGCGGACTTTGCCGAGTTCCTGACGTTGCCGTTGTACGAGAAGCTCGATTAATTAAACGTAGTGTCTCCCTCCCCCCCCCTTGCGGGGGGTGAGGCGGAGATTTCGCGAATGCACTTAACGTGCATTCGCGCCGCCGAACGGGTGCACGTGGTTTTCGTGCACACTGGGCGGGAATAGAACAAGGGAGAGGGGGCTTAATAAATTTTATTATCACCCCTCTCCCCCTTCCCCTCTCCCGTAAGGGGAGAGGGGGGCGCACGTTTTTCATTGTTGTTCACGCTGACGCCACTGTCCCGGCGCTAATCCATCAACGGTGTAAGGTCCAACGGCAAAACGTACCAACCGCAACGTCGGAAATCCCACCGCCGCTGTCATCCGTCGCACCTGCCGATTGCGGCCTTCGGTCAGCATAATCTCGAGCCACGACGTCGGAATATTCTTGCGAAAGCGTATCGGCGGGTTACGCGGCCACAATGCCGGCGCGTCGATACGTCGGGCCTGCGCCGGCAGCGTTCGCTGATTGTCGAGCAGGACACCCTGGCACAACTGCTCGATCGCCTTATCGGTCGGTTCGCCTTCCACTTGCGCCCAATACGTTTTGGGCTGCTTATGGCGTGGGTCGCTCAGGCGATGTTGCAAGCCGCCGTCATCCGTTAGTAACAACAATCCTTCACTGTCGCGATCGAGCCGACCGGCCGGATAGACGCCGCGTACCGGAATGTAAGTCGCAAGCGTTTCGCGCCCGGCGTCGTCGGTAAATTGCGTGAGTACGCCGAAAGGTTTGTTGAACAGGATTAAACGCGCCATAGGATCAAGCCGGCGATTACTTGCGGCCGGTGTCGGAATTACCCGGGAACATGTTCGGCGCCATCATCTCGATGAACAGTCGTGCTTGTGGGGTTAAGAATTTTCCGCGCCGCAGCACCAGACCGTAGGAACGCTTAGGGAAATATTGATCGAGCGATAGAGTCGCGAGGCGTTCGTTACCGGTTAGGCAAATGCTGTTGACGATGGAAACACCGAGCCCGAGCTCGACATATTTTTTGACGACTTCCCAACCGCCGGCCTCGAGCGTTACGTGGTAATCGACGTTGTGTTGCCGAAAGACCGTGTCGACGACACGCCAGGTCGACAGCCGCCGCGGTGGCAAGATTAGGCCGTAGGGGCTGATATCTTCCAACTTGAGCGGCTTTTTCAGCGACAGCGGATGACCGAGCGGCGTGATCAACACCGGGTCATAGCTGAAAATCGGATGATAGGTAATGTCGTGCGGTATCTCGATAAACGAGCCGACGGCGAAGTCGACTTCATCGGCCCGTAACAGCGAAAGGCCGTCATGGCCGGTGACGTTTTGTAACTTGATGCGAATGCCGGGATAGAGATCGGCAAACGCTTTGATGTGGCCCGGCAACAAATACAAGATGGCCGATTCGCCGGCGCCAATGGACAGTTCGCCGGATTCGAGATGACCGCTGGCGGCGGCAAAGGTCTCGGATAGCGTATCGATGCCGTGTACCAACGGTTGCGCCAGCTCATAAAGATTGCGCCCATCCGGCGTCAGCTGAATCTTCGGGCCGCGGCGCTCGAACAGGGCGACGCCGAGCTCGCGCTCCAAGGCCTGGATCTGCAATGTCACCGACGGTTGCCCGAGATATAACCGTTCCGCGGCCTTGGATATGCTGCCTGTTTGCGCCGCGCAACAAAAAGCACGGAGTTGTTTGAGGCGGTTTTGCTTGTAATAAAGTCGGCTGCTGCTCTGGCGTGCCATAGAATCGTGCAGTATTAAAGAAACCGCGATATTGGATACGTCAGCATTAGATCTGTCAATTTTAGTCTAGTTCGCGGTGAGCAGTGGCCGTTATACTAGGCGCTATTAAATTTCCGCAGCGGGATACGGAGGCAATAAGCATTCATGGCGTACCAAAAAATTCAGGTTCCCACCAAAGGCCAGCCGATCACGGTCAATGCCGATCACAGTTTGAACGTTCCCAACGAACCGATTGTTCCGTATATCGAAGGCGACGGCATCGGCATCGATATCACACCGGCAATGCGGCATGTGGTCGATTCGGCGGTAAAAAAGGCATACGGCGGCAAGCGCGCCATTTCTTGGATGGAAGTCTATGCCGGCGAAAAGGCGACCAAGACCTACGGCGGTGATCAGTGGCTGCCGCAAGAAACACTGGACGCTTTAAATAAGTATGTGGTTTCGATCAAAGGTCCATTGACGACCCCGGTCGGTGGCGGTATTCGCTCGCTTAACGTCGCGATTCGCCAGGAACTCGATCTCTATGCCTGTGTGCGGCCGGTGCGTTACTTCAACGGTACGGCAACTCCACTTAAACGTCCTGAGCTGACCAACATGGTGATCTTCCGCGAGAACACGGAAGACATCTACGCCGGTATCGAATGGCCGGCCGACTCGGCCGATGTGAAGAAAGTCATCGACTTCTTGCAGAAAGAGATGGGTGTAGAGGCGATTCGCTTCCCGCAAAGCTCGGCAATCGGTATCAAGCCGGTATCGCGCGAAGGGTCCGAGCGTCTTATTCGCAAGGCGTTGCAATATGTCATCGACAACGATCGCAGCTCGCTGACCTTGGTGCACAAGGGCAACATCATGAAGTACACCGAGGGCGCGTTCCGCACTTGGGGTTACGAATTGGCGAAGCGGGATTTCGGCGCGCAACTCATCGATAAAGGGCCGTGGTGTAAGTTCAAGAATCCGAAAACCGGTCGTGAGGTTGTCGTCAAAGACGTTATTGCCGATAACTTCCTCCAACAGATTCTGCTGCGACCGCAGGAATACGATGTTATCGCGACGCTCAACCTGAACGGTGACTATATCTCCGACGCGTTGGCGGCACAGGTCGGCGGCATCGGTATTGCGCCGGGTGCCAACATTGCCGATAGCGTCGCGGTGTTCGAGGCAACGCACGGCACGGCGCCGAAGTATGCCGGCAAGAACCAGGTTAATCCCGGTTCGATCATTCTCTCGGCCGAGATGATGGTGCGTTACATGGGTTGGACCGAGGCCGCCGATTTGATCTTGAAAGGACTGGCAGGCGCCATTACCGCCAAGGAAGTGACGTACGATTTGGCGCGTGATGTTGAGGGAGCCAAAGTATTGTCGACGTCAGCCTTCGGTGAGGCCATCGTTCGATTCATGTAGTGGTAGCGGGAACAAGAAACCCGGCCGCAGAAGGCCGGGTTTCAATGGGTGCTCGAAGCAGTAGCGCGGATTACTTGGCGAGGGCGCGAATACGGGAGGCCTGGGGGCCTTTCGGGCCTTCTTGCACCTCGTACTCCACTTGCTGGCCTTCTTTCAGCGTCTTATATCCGTCCATTTCGATAGCGGAGAAATGCGCAAAGACGTCATCGCTGCCATCGATCGGGGTAATGAAGCCGTACCCCTTGCCGGCGTTGAACCACTTCACCGTTCCAGTTGCCATACACATCCCCCTGAACGTCGCTGTCGTCGTCACTGAAGCATCCGTCCGCCACGGCAGGTGCACCCGTCACCGACGAAAGTAGGACCATGATGCTGCTTTTTTTGGGTTAGTCAAGCGACGTGGAAAGAGCAGCGGCTGTTGTCAATGCGGAAAAAACCATGTGTCCTCAAAATTCATGCCATAGTTTCTAGGGTTGAATTTTTGCCGCGCGGTCGCACAATGGAATGGCGCATACACAGAGTACTCGTCTCGTGCTTTATCACTTTGGTCTAAGCTTGCAAATATGAAAGAGAAACAGCCACAACTTCCTGAAGGGCCAATCGTTCAAGAGGCGCGCCCTAAGCTCAAGCGCCCGGTCTTATATAAGGTGATTCTGTTGAACGACGATTTTACGCCGATGGAGTTCGTGGTCGCGGTGCTCGAGCGTTTCTTCTATAAGAATCGTGAAGAGGCAACGCGCATTATGTTGCACGTGCATCAGAAAGGTATCGGCGTCTGTGGCGTCTACACGCGTGAGATTGCCGAGACGAAAGTTCGACAGGTACTGGCATTCGCTCAGGAAAATCAGCATCCATTGCAGTGCACGCTGGAACCGGAATAAAACGGGAGCGATTCTTGCAGGTAATCGGGTGGTTGGACCCGGAGGTTTAAAAGATGTTGTCTCAGGAGCTGGAATTTTCCCTTAATGCCGCGTTCCAAACGGCACGCGAGCGGCGTCACGAGTTCATTACGGTCGAGCACCTCTTAATGGCGCTGCTCGATAATCCGAGCGCATCGCGAGTGATTCGCGCCTGCGGCGGAAACATTGATGAACTGCGGCGCAATCTCAATAACTTTCTCAATGAGAATGTTCCGGTCTTGCCGGCGAACAGCAAGATCGACACGCAACCAACCATCGGTTTTCAACGCGTGATTCAGCGTGCGGTACTGCACGTGCAAGGGGTCGGCAAGAAGGAAGTCACCGGCGCCAACGTGCTGGTGGCGATCTTCGGCGAGAAGGAATCGCACGCGATTTATTTTCTGCACAAGCAGAACATCAGCCGCTTCGACGTCGTCAACTACATCTCGCACGGCATCTCGAAAGTGCCAGGCGAGGGCGGTAACGAGTTGCCGGCGCCGGAAGAAAGTGAAGAGGGCGCACCGACCGGCGAGCGCAGTCCGCTCGATGCCTTCTGCGTCAATCTCAACGAGCAAGCGCGCATCGGCAAGATCGATCCGCTCATTGGTCGTGACCGCGAAGTCGAGCGCACGATTCAAGTGTTGTGCCGCCGGCGCAAAAACAATCCGCTGTTCGTCGGCGAAGCCGGCGTCGGCAAAACCGCTATCGCTGAAGGATTGGCGAAGAAGATTGTCGACAACGAAGTGCCCGAGGTGTTGGCGACCAGTACTATCTATGCGCTCGACATGGGCAGCCTGCTCGCCGGCACGAAGTATCGCGGCGATTTCGAAAAGCGCCTCAAAGCCGTGCTGCATCAGCTCAAGCGACAGGAAAATTCGATTCTCTTCATCGACGAGATCCACACCATTATCGGTGCCGGCGCCGCTTCCGGTGGCGCGATGGACGCGTCCAATCTGTTGAAGCCGGTATTGTCGACCGGCGAACTCAAGTGTGTCGGGTCGACGACTTATCAAGAGTACCGCAACATCTTCGAGAAAGACCGAGCACTATCGCGTCGTTTTCAAAAGATCGATGTCACCGAGCCGTCAGTGGATGAAACGGTGGAAATTCTGCGCGGGCTTAAGACACGTTTCGAACGTCACCACAGCGTGCGTTATACCAGCCAGGCGTTGCGGACGGCGGTTGAGCTGTCGCACCGGTATATCAACGATCGTCAGTTGCCTGACAAGGCCATCGACGTCATCGATGAAGCCGGCGCTGGCCAACAATTGCTGCCGGTGAGCAAGCGCAAGAAAACCATTGGCGTGCATGACATCGAGGCGATCGTCGCCAAAATGGCGCGCATTCCAGCGAAGACCGTTTCTACTTCCGATCGCGAAGCGCTGCGTACGCTCGAGCGCGATTTAAAAATGACGGTGTTCGGTCAGGATGAAGCGATCGAGGCGCTGGCGACCTCCATCAAGCTGGCGCGCTCAGGACTCGGCCATGTCGAGAAGCCGGTCGGCTCTTACGTATTCTCCGGCCCCACCGGCGTCGGTAAAACCGAGGTCACGCGGCAGTTGGCGCGAGTGCTGGGCGTAGAGTTGGTGCGCTTCGATATGTCGGAATACATGGAGCGGCATACAGTATCGCGACTAATCGGTGCGCCCCCGGGATATGTCGGCTTCGATCAGGGCGGGTTGTTAACCGAGGCTATTACCAAACATCCGCATTCGGTGCTGCTGCTTGACGAGATCGAGAAGGCACATCCGGACGTGTTCAATTTGTTGCTGCAGGTGATGGACCACGGCTCGCTGACCGACAACAACGGTCGCAAAGCCGATTTCCGCAACGTTATTTTGATCATGACCACTAACGCCGGTGCCGAGCGCATGAGTCGTGCGTCGATGGGTTTCACGAAGCAGGATCATAGCGGTGAGGACTTCCAGGAAATTCAGAAGCTCTTTAGCCCGGAGTTCCGCAACCGTTTAGATGCGACGATTCACTTCAAGCCGCTCGACGGCCAAACCATCATGCACGTGGTCAACAAGTTCGTGATGGAGCTAGAGGCGCAGTTGTCCGACAAGCACGTAACGATCGAGCTCGACGAGCGTGCGCGTACTTGGCTCTCCGAGAACGGACACGATATGGCGATGGGCGCACGACCGATGGCGCGATTGATTCAGGATCGCATCAAGCGGCCGCTGGCCGATGAGCTGTTGTTCGGCAAGCTGTCGAACGGTGGGCATGTCAAAGTGTCGGCCAATGAAAAAGGTCCGACGTTTGAGTTGTTCCCGCAGACGGTAAACCTGCCGACACCGGCAGACGCTGAGGAATAAGCTTTTATTGACACCCTTCTCCCTCCGGGAGCAGGGGCGGGGATGAGGGAAAGCGGAATAATCGTTCGCATCCCTCACCCCATCCCTCTCCCGGAGGGAGAGGGCGAGCGAGTGCGCTGATGCGATTTGTTTCTACCGCGCGCGGAAAGTAATGCGGCCTTTGGAAAGATCGTATGGGGTCAACTGCACGGTAACGCGGTCGCCGGTAAGGATGCGGATGTAGTGCTTGCGCATCTTGCCGGAGATGTGAGCAGTGACAACGTGATTGTTGTCGAGCTTCACGCGAAACAAGGTATTCGGGAGGGTTTCGACGATCGTCCCTTCCATTTCAATGTGTTCTTCTTTAGCCACGCGCTTGCGGGAATCCTAGGGTTCAATTGGCGGCGTATCATGCCGTAGTCGCTGGCGGGCGTAAAGTTCCGTGAATTAAGGCGAAACAGCCTCAGTGAGCTCGGCCCAATCGCCGTTGCGGTAGGCTTCCAGGGGATGGAAGTTTACTTTGTAAGCCATCTTTCGGCTTTCGGCGATCCAATAGCCTAGATAAAGCCACGGCAGACCCTGTGCCCGCGCGTGTTGCACTTCCCACATGACCGCGAAGGTACCTAGGCTGCGGTGGGTCTCGACCGGATCGTAGAAGGTGTAGACCGCCGATAGTCCGTCGTTCAGCTGATCGACCGTGGCCACGCCGAGTAGACGTTCGCCGCTGCGCATTTCATAAAATATCGTATCTACCCGCCGGCCGATCAGGAAACTCGTGTACTTCTGCGGATCAGGGTCGTCCATGCCGCCGCCGGCGTGGCGGCCTGCTTGATAGCGCGTGTAGAGGTCGAAGTGTTCCTGGACAAAAACTGCCGGCTTTGCCGTCACGACCACGTCGCGGTTCTTGTGCCATACCCGACGTTGGCTGCGGTTGGGGACGAAGCGCTCCACCGGAATGCGCACCGGGATACAAGCCGAGCAGTGCGTGCAATGCGGGCGATAGACAAGATCGCCGCTGCGGCGAAAGCCGAGCTGGGTGAAGGCGCCGTAGCCTTCGCGGTCGAGCGGGAAACGCGGGTCGATAAAGAGTGTTGTTGCCGTCCTCCCCGGCAAGTAACTGCAGGGATGCGGCATGGAGAGGAAAACATCGGGGCTGCGCTGGTGCCCAGTCATAATTGCAAGCTAAACGATGGATTCGGTGCTGTCAAAAAACCAACGACCAGCGCGTCCCGGCAACGGAAGTGCGGCCGCGAGCAGGGCGATATAACGCTCGCGCGGGATCGATTCGGCGCCGAGGCGTTGCAGATGCGGCGAGTCCATCTGACAGTCGATTAAACGGAAACCCCACTGGCGCAATTGTTCTGTCAGATGTACCAGCGCCACTTTCGATGCGTCGCTGACGTGGCTGAACATCGACTCGCCGAAAAATATTCCACCCAACGCCAGCCCATAAAGTCCGCCGACTAAGTGTCCGTCTTGCCAAGCCTCGACCGAGTGGGCGTAGCCCAGCCGATGCAACTCGACGTAGGCCTCAAGTATCGCCGGTGTAATCCAGGTGCCGCCGTCGGGATATTGGCGCCGTGGCCCGGCGCAGGCGAGCATGACGTCGCGGAAACTGTGATCGAGTTTGATCTCGAATTTTTGCGCACGCACCGTTTTGCGCAAACTGCGCGCGACCTTCAGGCGCTCGGGGAACAACACCGCGCGCGGATCGGGCGACCACCAAAGAATCGGCTGGCCGTCGTTGTACCAGGGAAAGATGCCTTGGCGGTAAGCGGCGAGCACACGCTCAACGCGCAAGTCGCCGCCGATGGCGAGCAGTCCTTCGCCTGACGCCAGCTCGACCGGCGGGAAGCGCAAGTCGTTCGGATCGGGATTCAGCACGAACATAAATTGCCGTCGTTGTTCGTCGCGTTATTTGCCGCCCGCCAGTAAGCGATTGATGTCGGCGATGTCGTCGTCGGTCGCGGCACCGGCGACCGAGCGTAGGCGCACGCGGCTCAAGAGATAATCGTAGCGCGCCCGCGCCAGATCGCGCAGCGTGCGATAGAGCGCCCGTTGGTTATTCAGTACGTCGAGCGCCGTACGTAACCCGCGTTCCTGGCCGAGCACGGTCGATTCGAGCGCGCGTTGATTCGAGATTCGCGCCTGCTCAAGGGCGCGTACTTGCGCCAGGCCGTTGATTACCGCCAAGTACGTCGAACGTGCTTGCTGACTCACTTGGCGTTTGCTCGCTTCCAACTGCTGCACCGCCGCATCGCGGCGGGCGATGGTCTCGCGCACACGGGCGCTGATGCCGCCACCTTGATAGAGCGGCACACGCAAGCGCACGCCGGCATAGTCGTTGGTCGTCTCCGACGATGTGCCCAGCGCCGAGGTGGTGTCGTTATAACTGCGGCCGACGACCAGGTCGAGCGTCGGTTGATGTTGACCGCGGCTCTTTTCGATTTCTTGCGTCGCTTGTAACAACTCCTGCTCGCGGATTTTGATCGACGGGTTTTGCGCGACGGCGGTCGTTACCCATTGCTCCATGTTCTCCGGGTCCGGTGCTACCAGCGGAATCGAGCTGGCGAGCGGTGCGAGCTCGTCTGCTTCGCCGCCGGTTAAGAAACGCAACGCTTGGCGGGCGACCTCGAGATCGTTGGCGGCGGTGATTTCCTGTGAAACTGCTAGATCGTACGCCGCCTGCGCGTCGTGCACGTCGATCAACGTCGCCGTGCCGACATTGAAGTTGCGTCGCGACAATGCCAGTAATCGTTGCACCGCCGCTTTTTCCGAGCGCGAGAAATCGAGCACCTCGCGCGCCGTGAGCACGGCGAAATAGCCGTTCACGACCCGCACGATCAAATCTTGCCGGGCCAGCGATAGATCGAAATCCGCCAGCGCCGCGCCGGCGAGCGATTGCTCGTAGGTAACACGGCTAGGACGGTTATAGAGCGGTTGATTGAGCTCGACACCGTAACCTTTGCTGGTGAACTCATTAGTGTTATCGGTTGACGGTGTTTTCGACTGTTGATTGTTCTCGAAGACCTCCGTCGTCAGATCGACGCTCGGTAACAATCCGGCGCGTGCTTGCGGCACTCGTTCTTGGTTGGCACGGCGGTCCGCTTGGGCGCCGATCCACGTGGGATCGTTCGTTTGCGCTTGCCGATATATCTGCAACAGATCGGCCGCTGATGCGGGTAGGCAAGCGCAGGCCAGGGCGACAAGGACGAAGCCGAGTCCCCACAGACGTGCTGCAGTTCCGAACGGCGTGTCGCCGTCGTTTCGCACCCCCTCTCCCCTTGCCCGCCCCCGCGAGGAGGGAGGGAGAGTTGGTTCGCTGACGCGTTTCATCGATTGCTCATTTGCGGCGGGCTCGTACGGATTGCACCCAGGTGGCTGAAGTGGGCGTTGTGGTCGCGGTGGCATGGCGGCGCCGGGCACGCGCGTTTTCGATCAAAGAATAAATCGCCGGCACTACCACTAACGTCAATAGCGTCGACGACACCATACCGCCCATGACCACCAACGCCAGCGGCCGATTGGTTTCCACGCCCGGCCCAAGACCGATGGCCGCCGGCAGCATGGCGGCAATAACGGTCAGCGATGTGATGAGCACCGGCCGCATACGATGCGGGCACGCCTCGTTGAGCGAGTCGTCGACGCTGCGGCCCTGCTCACGGTATTGATTCGTCAGGTCGATCAGTAGGATCGAATTCTTCGCCACTAATCCCATCAATAGGATCATGCCGATCATCGAGAACAAATTCAGCGTATCGCCAAACAACCACAGCGCGGTGACACCGCCGATGACAGCCAAGGGTTGTGCGACCATGACGACCAGTGGTTGCAGCAGCGAGTTGAACTGACTCGCCAGCACCATGTAAATCATGATCAGCGCCAGACCGAAGGCAAACATCATGTATTGCCCGGTCTTGGCGAACTCCTCGCTTTGGCCGATATAGGCGAGTGAATAACCGGGTGGCAGGATGTCGGCGGCAATACGGTTAACCGCCGCCGTCGCATCGCCGAGCGGCAGCTCTTCGAGCGCGCCGTAAATGAAGCCGGCGTATTCGCGGTTACGGCGGGTGACGACCGCCGGACCGACACCTTCTTCCGTTTTCACTAAGCTGTCGAGCCGTACCAATCCGCCTTGGCGGTTGCGCACGTAGATTTTTTTTAACACGTCGGTATTGGTGCGCGCGCTTGTTTCGATTTGTAAACGGATGTCGTAACGCTTATTGCCGTCGCGGAAGTCGGCGACGTTGGCACCGCTGGTCATGATGCTGAGCGCCTGGGCGACGTCGGCGGCGGTGATGCCGAGCTGAGCGGCACGTTCGCGGTCGAGCGTGAGACGCAGCTCGGGCAGATCGAGCTTGATGTCTTTGTCGAGCTTGGCGATGCCCGGGATCTGGCCGAGGCGCGCAACCATTTGCGTCGCCAGTTCGTCGATTTTGTGGATGTCCGGACCTTGGATGGCGAACTGCAGCGGCTCGCCGCGTTGCCCGCCTATCGACGGAATGACAGTCGGAAACGCGCGCACGCCGGCGACGTTAGTAAGCTCGCGCCGCAGCTCTTTCATAATGTCGGTCTGTGCCAGCTTGCGCTCGCGTCGTTCCAGCAGGCGCACGGTGATGCGCGCGCTCGTGACTTGGCTGCTGCTGCCGAGACCGATGGTCGAGAAGAAGGCGGCGACTTCGGGTCGCTTGCCGAGGATTGCCTCGACTTCTTTCAGTTTGCGGTCGGTGTACTCGAGATTGGCGCCGAGCGGTGCCTGCACGTTGACCATAAAGCGCGACTCGTCCTCCTCGGGGACGAAAGTCTTGCCGACGTATTTAAACGGCAGCACGCTCGAGCCGACGATGATCACGGCGATCAGCACCACTTTCCAACGATGCGCGAGGCAGAGACGGAGGAGGGCGCGGTAAGCTTTTTCCAGCCGAATAAAGCCGCCTTCGAGGAAGCGATACACGCGACCGTGCGTCGTCGGCAGTGTGAGGAAACGTGCGCACAACATCGGCGTCAACGTCAGCGATACCCACATCGACGCCAGCACGCCGATGGTGACGACCAGCGCAAACGATCCGAGGAAACGGCCGACGATGCCGCTGATGAAGGCGACCGGCAGGAAGATCGCCACCAGCGTCAGCGTCGAGGCGATGACGGCGAAGATAACCTGGCGCGAGCCGTCGATCGCCGCTTTTTCTTTGTCCTCGTGGCCGTCTTCGCGGTGCCGGAAAATATTTTCCAGGACGACGATAGCGTCATCGACGACTACACCGATGAGCAGTAGCAAACCGAGCAGCGTGATCTTATTGAGCGTGTAACCGGTGAAGTACATCACCGCGAAGGTCGCGAACAGCGACACCGGGATGGCGGTGGCGATAATTAGCGTCGAGCGCAAACTCTTCAGGAACAGGAACACCATCAGCGCCGCGAAGCAGGTGCCGATGAGCAAGTGTTCATCGAGCGCTTCAATCGATTGGCGGATGCCGATCGAGTCGTCGGTGGAGTAGCGCAGCTCCATGCCCGGCGGCAGGGTCGGGATGATTTTCTGCTCGATCCGTTGTTTGACCTTGTCGACCACCGCGACCGTATTGGCGTCACTGGTTTTAACGATGCCCAAACCCACCGCCGGTTCACCGCGATAGCGCGCCAGCTTGCGCGCATCTTCGAGACCATCTTCGACGCGGGCGACGTCCTTGAGATAAATCGGCGCACCTTGGCGGTAGGCGACGATCAATAGCTTGAGGTCGCCAACCTGAGGAAATTCGGCGTCGAACTTGATGACCCACTCGCGCTGCGGGCTGTTGATGAAGCCGGCCGGTTGCTTCAGATGCTCTTGTTTAACGGCAGTGGCGATATCGCCCGGTGCTAGGTCATAAGCGCGTAGTCGCTCCGGGTCGAGCCATAGGCGCACCGTGCGCTTCACTTCGCCGCCGATCAACACGTCGCCGACGCCGTTGATGGTTTGCAGCTGTGGCTTCAGTACTTCGTCGGCGTAGCGATTGAGATCTTGGATCGTGCGATTGCCGGTGAGCGCTACCCACAGAATGGCGTTGCCGCCGATCTCGGTTTTACGCACCACCGGCGGATCGGCGTCGTCCGGCAGTTGCTTGAGCACGCTGTCGACCTTGGCTTTTACTTCCTGATAAGCCACGTCGACGTTTTTCTCGAGCTCGAACTCGATGTTGATGTTCGATACGCCAAGCGCGGAGTTGGAAACTATCGATTTGACGCCGGGCACTTGGCCGACCACTTCCTCGATCCGATCGGTGATATTGCTGTCGATGATTTCCGGATCGGCGCCGCGCAGCGTGGTCGTTACCGATACCATCGGGAAATCGATCTTCGGAAAACGATCGAGACCCAGCCGTTGAAAGGCGATGATGCCGAACAAGATGAGCACGAGGCTCACCATCAGCGTGAATACGTGCCGGCGGATAGAAAGTTCAGGTAGGTTCATGAGGCGGTCGCTCCGGCGGCCGGCTCGCGCACCTTGATCTTGGCGCTGTCCGACAGCATGGCAGCGCCGTCGACCGCGACCGTGACACCCGGTTGCAACCCGTCAACGATTTCAATGATGCCGTCGCGCGCAAGTCCGGTCTTCACTCGCTGCTCGTGGACGACGCCGTTCTCGACCACATAAACGACATTGCCGCTCGGCCGTAGTACCACCGCCTGCTCGGGAACGACGGCAGCCTTACGCCGAACGCCGAGCGTGACTTCGCCGCGGATGCTGCCGTTCGGGCGCCAGCGGCCGGCATTGCGTACCGAGATGATGATCTCGCGGCTGAGCGTGGTGGCGTTGAGCGCCGGTCGGATTTCGCGAATTGTGCCGGTGTGTTTGGAGTCGTCGCCGAAGCTCGTTAGCTGCACCGGTTGACCGACGCGCAACTGGGCGGCGACATGCTCGGGGAACGACAGGCGGATATAAAAAGTATTGCCCGACACGCGCGTCGGATCGTAGTTGGAGGCGAGCCCGAGGGCGGTCTCGGCGCCGGTGGCGGATTCGATCAGCGGCAGATCCATCGTCTTCACGACGGCGGCGGTGATCTGCGTGCTCCGCTCGGGCGGCTTGGTCGGCGCTTGTTTGCCGCAGGCGCTCACGATCGCCAGCAACAAGATGAGTAGCGTGAACCTGGTCGAGCGTTGCATAAATGTCCTTAAACGTCGTTGCTGTTGTTATTGCTTTGCGCTGCCGGTGCCAACATTCCGCGTAACAGAATATCCGCCAGCAACTCGCTGTACCGTGTCGGATCGGCGGCGAAGCCGACATCCGGAAAATGTTGGAATACGTTGCGCGACTGCAAAAAGAACAAGTTGCCACCAATCAACGCCACCGCTGCCATCGCTGGATCAAAATCAACGCGCAACTCGCCGCGCCGTTGACCGGCGCGCAATATTGCCACCAGCCGGCCGAAGCGCTCGCCGAAGACGCGCTCGGCCAGCTCACGCGCCAGTTGGCCGTTATCCTCGGCCAGCAGCGCACGTTGCGCCAGCCGATGTAGCCGTTCGCGTTGCAGCATCCCCGCCAGCATGTCAACGGCGTAGGCGCTGAAGCGTTCCTGGAATGTGCCGTCCGGAGTTTCGAGTTGTTGCAGGTGCTCGGTAGCATCGCGGCAGGCGTGGCGCAGCACCGCCAGATACAATTCGCGCTTGGAGCTGAAGTGATGAAAGATATTAGCTTTGCTAACGTCGGCGCGCTCGGCAATCGCATGCATCGATACGGCGGCAAAACCGTGTTCGGCAAACAAGTCGCCGGCGGCGGTAAGAATGCGGGCGGTCGCTTCCGTGTTCGGTCGATTGAGTGTGGGTGCTAGCAGATGCGGTTTGATGCTCGGGCTGGCCATTTTCCATTAACTCAAAAGACTGACCGATCGGTCAGTCGGGTCACACTACTCGGGTTGGTAGGGTGGCGCAAGCAAGGCTTTTTCTCGGCGTTCCAGATTGGCGCAAATACATGATAAAAAAATTACTGCTGTTGCTATTGGGCCTGTCGCTTCCGGCTTTGGCTGATTCTGCGCCGCTAAGTTTCGAGGAAAGCGTGCGCATTGCCGCCGCCGGTAACGCCGATTTGCAAGCGGCGCAGGCCCGTTTGACGGCGGCTGGCTACCAAACGCGGACTGCCCGCAGCGGTTACTTGCCGCAGCTCAGTGCGAGCGCCAGCCGCAGCGAGAGCTCGGGTAGCGCGGTTAATTCGACCGATCCCGAATACTCGGTCGGTTTGTCGGCACGGCAGAACCTATTCGCCGGCTTTCAGGATCAAGCGAAGGTGCAGCAGGCGACGGCCGATTTCGATTCGGCAACGGCGCAGTTGGCGCAAGCCAAGGCGCAGCTCAGTCACGATTTGAAATTGGCATTCGCCGGTCTGCGTTATGCCGAAGAGAACGTCACGTTGACCGCAGCCATCGTTCGCCGGCTGGAAGAGAATGTACGGTTGGTTCAGCTGCGATTCGAAAGCGGTCGCGAGAACAAGGGCTCGTATCTACTCACGAGCGCGTCGTTGGAACAGGCGCGCTTCGAGAACCTGCAGGCACGCCAGGGGTTGGTGTCAGCGCAAGCGCAATTGGCGCGCGTGCTCGGCGAGCCGTCGACGACATTGGCGAATGCCGTCGGCGATGTGCCGTTACAGGAACCGGGAACCGCGCCCGATTTTGTAACATTAGCGACCGCCACGCCGAGCTATCGCCAAGCCGATGCGCAGCAACAGGCGGCTGATGCCGGGTTGCGATTAGCGCGCGCGCCGTTTTATCCGAGCGTCGATCTCACCGGCACCGCCGCCCGCGATGGTGCCGACTGGTTACCCGATGACAATCGGCGCACGTTGACGTTGAGTTTGTCGATTCCGATTTTCAGCGGTGGCAAAGATTATTACGGCGTGCAGAGCGCTGCTTCCAACCGCGATGTCGCGAAGGCGAACCGCACGAGTGTCGAGCAGCAGACGCACGTGAGTTTGCAACAAAGCTACGCCGCTTATGTCGAAGCGGCGGCACGCGTCCGTGTCGATCAAGCGTTTCTCAACGCTGCCGAGACTCGTGCCGGCATCGCTCGGGCGCGTTATCAGAATGGTTTGGTCGCGTTCGAAGATTGGGATCAGATCGAAAGCGATTTGATTCAACGGCAAAAAGCATTTCTCGCCACGCGCCGCGATCGCGTCACCGCCGAGGCGAGGTGGGAATTAGCGCAAGGTACAGGGGTGATTCCGTGAACGCTGGCTTCAAGTACAAAAAAATAGTTATCGGCGTGGTGTTGCTGATTGTCGCTGGCGCCAGTTTCATCGGCTGGCGCTCGGCGAGCCACACGGAGTCGATGTATCGGCCAGCGACGATCGCCCGCGGCGATATCGAGGTGACGACGCAGGCGACCGGTGTCGTCAAGCCGCGCAACCGACTCGAAATCAAGCCGCCGATCGCTGGCCGCGTCGAGCAGGTGCTGGTGCGCGAGGGGCAGCATGTGACGCACGGGCAGGTAATGGCGTGGATGAGCTCATCGGAGCGGGCGGCGTTGCTGGACGCGGCGCGTGCCAAAGGTGCCGACGAGTTGAAGCGTTGGGAGGAGTTGTATCGACCGACGCCGGTGATTGCGCCGATCGATGGAACGTTGATCTTACGCAATGCCGAGCCGGGCCAAACGTTTCAAAACTTGGACGCGATTTTCGTGATCTCCGATCGCTTGGTGGTGAAGGCGCAGGTCGACGAAACCGACATCGCCCGTGTACAGCTACGGCAGTCGGCGCGCGTTACGCTCGATGCCTATGCCAGCGATGTCTTATCGGCGGTGGTCGAGCAAGTCGCCTTCGATTCGACCGCCGTCAACAACGTGACTACATACGAAGTCGACGTGCTGCCGGAGAAAACACCGCCGTTCATGCGCAGTGGGATGACGGCGAACGTGAGCTTCGTGGTCGCTGCAAAGCACGACATCGTTTTGGCGCCGGCGGAAGCCGTGCGCGGTCGTGGCAGCAAGATGTTCGTGCTGGTGCCGGCGGCAGATACGCGGGCGCCGCCGGTGGAGCGCGAGGTGCAGCTCGGCTTGAGTGATGGTCGGCATAGTGAAGTATTAGCGGGATTGGCGGAAGGCGAGACGGTGTTAATACCGCAGCTGACGGCGTCGACGGGTGGAACGGGTGGGAGTCCGTTGATGCCGGGGAGAAGACGTTGATCGCGAGGAGGATGAGTGGGCGTGTGTTTGTTTTCCCCTCTCCCTCCGGGAGAGGGGTGGGGGTGAGGGTGAGGGAATTGGTGCGTGCTGGCGCGGCGCATCCCTCACCCCATCCCTCTCCCGGAGGGAGAGGGAGATTAAGTTCGCTGATGCGACTTATATGATCGAACTTCGCGACATCCACAAAACCTATCGCATGGGCGATACCACCGTGCAGGCGTTGCGCGGCGTGTCGTTGACGATCGCGTCGGGCGAGTTCGTCGCCATCACTGGTCCGTCCGGTTCGGGCAAGTCGACGCTCATGCACATCATCGGCTTGCTCGATGTGCCCGACAGCGGTTCCTATCAGCTACAAGGGCGCGAGGTCGCCAAGCTCGACGAAGACGAGCTTGCGATTCAGCGGCGCCGGGCGATCGGCTTCGTCTTTCAGCAATTTCATTTATTGGCGCGCACCAGCGCCGCCGAGAATGTTTCGTTACCGCTGCTGTACTCGCAAGGTCGTTACGATTTGACGGCGGCGCGTGCGTTGCTCGCCCGTGTCGGCCTGGCCGATCGCGTCGACCATCGACCGAACGAGTTGTCGGGCGGGCAACAGCAGCGGGTGGCGATAGCGCGGTCGCTGGTCAATCAGCCGCGCATTCTCTTGGCCGACGAGCCGACCGGTAATCTCGACAGTGCGAGTCAGCAAGAGATTCTGGAGATTCTCAAAGAGCTCAATCGTCAGGGCATTACCGTCATTATCGTCACGCACGAGGAAGAGGTGGCGCGGCAGGCGGCGCGGCGCATTCACATGCGCGACGGCGTCGTCCAGTCGGATGAGCGTTTGCGCCAGTTACCGCCGGTCATAGCGCCAGCGACGACTGCAGCGCCGTCGGCCGCGTGGCCCTGGCTCGAAGCGATCGAGCATGTGCGCCAAGGCCTGCGGGCGCTCGCTGCCAATAAAGTACGCACGGCGTTGTCGGTACTCGGCATTTTGATCGGTGTGGCGGCAGTGGTGGCGGTGCTGGCGATCGGCCGCGGTGCGCAGGAAGAAATCGAGCGGCAGATGTCGAGTCTCGGTTCGAATTTGCTGACGTTGCGCGCCGGCGCGGTCCGTGTCGGTGGCGTCGCCCAGGAGGCGGGTGCGACCACGCGCCTGACAAACGACGATGTCGCCGCCATCAAGGAACGCGTCGCTGGCGTACGCGATGCCGCGCCCAGCGTTTCCGGTCGTGCTCGTGTCAGCGCCGGCAATAAGAACTGGAACACGCAAGTGCAGGGTGCCGGTACCTCGTTCGCGCGCATGCGTGCCGCCGAGCCGGTGATCGGACGATTCTTCACCGATGAAGAAGACCACAGCCGCGCGCGTGTTGCCGTTATCGGCATGACGCTCGTGCGTGAACTGTTCGGCGGGGCCAATCCGGTCGGCGAGACGATCAAGGTCAACAAGATTAATTTTCAGATCATCGGTGTGTTGCCGGAGAAAGGTGCGAACGGTTGGCGCGATCAGGACGACGTTGTCGTCGTGCCGGTACAGACGGTGATGTACCGACTGCTGGGTAAGGAGTACTTGGACAACATCGACATCGAAGCCGATAACGCGTCGGTGATGGAGGACGTACAGACCGCGGTGAACGAGCTGATGCTGACCCGCCATCGTGTGCCGCCGACGCAGCGTGACGACGCCTATCAAATCCGCAATCTTGCCGATGTGCAAGCGGCGATGACCGAATCGAGCCGGACCATGACCTGGTTGCTATCGTCGGTCGCGGCGATCTCGTTGTTGGTCGGTGGCATCGGTATCATGAATATCATGCTGGTGTCGGTCACCGAACGCACCCGCGAGATCGGCTTGCGCAAGGCGGTCGGCGCGCGCCCACGCGACATACTCACGCAGTTCTTGATCGAGGCGGTGGTGGTTAGCGCGGTCGGTGGTTTGGCGGGGATATTCTTCGGTTGGGTGGCGACCCTCGTTACGTCGTCGTTGGCCGGCTGGAGCGCCTCGATCTCACCGGCAGCGGTGTTGTTGGCCTCGGTTTTCTCGGCCGCGATCGGTATCGTCTTCGGCATTTATCCGGCGCGTCGCGCCGCCGCGCTCAACCCGATCGAGGCGCTGCGCTACGAATAGCGCCCAGTTGTTATTGCGGAAATCCTCGTTTCTAAACGTCAGCGTCTGAGTGATAATTCGCAGCCTCACGGACTCGAATCTGCCGACAGATGAACCTTCACGAATATCAGGCGAAATCACTGCTTTCCCAATATGGGATCCCGGTTCCCAAAAGTATTCCCGTGCTTTCCGTGCGCGACGCGGTAGCGGCCACGCAGACGCTCGGTGGGAATGTCTGGGTCGTTAAAGCGCAAGTGCATGCCGGCGGCCGCGGTAAGGCCGGCGGCGTCAAAGTGTTGAAGAGCCGCGACGAGGTCGAGCAGTTCGCCAAGAGCCTGCTCGGCACGCGCTTGGTAACATCGCAGACCAATGCCAGCGGTCAACCGGTCGATCGATTGCTGATTGAGGCGCCGAGCGACATCGCCCGCGAGCTTTATCTGGCGTGCTTGACCGATCGTGCGACCGAATGCGTGACCTTCATCGCCTCGACTGAAGGCGGTATGGATATCGAAGAAGTCGCGGTAAAGCATCCGGAAAAAATTCTGAAAGCCGCGGTCGACCCGGCGCTCGGTCTACAAGCGTATCAGTGCCGCGAGATCGGCTTCGCGCTCGGTTTGACTGACAAGCAAGTCGCGCAACTGACAAAGATCATGCTGGCGCTCTATGACGCCTACACGCAATGCGATCTGGCACTGCTCGAAATCAATCCGCTGATCGTCACTAAGGCCGGTGACGTGATGGCGCTCGACGCCAAGATTCAGATCGACGACAACGCGCTGTACCGTCAGAAGAAGCTGGAAGAGCTGCGCGACGCATCACAGGACGATCCGAAGGAAGTGCGCGCGCAGCAACACGAGCTCAACTATGTCACGCTCGAAGGTAACATCGGCTGCATGGTCAACGGTGCCGGCCTCGCCATGGCGACCATGGACGTCATCAAGCTGTACGGCGGCCAGCCGGCTAACTTTCTCGACGTCGGCGGCGGCGCCACTGCCGAGCGCGTGGCCGAGGCGTTTAAGATCATTTTGTCCGACCCTAATGTGAAAGCGATTCTGGTCAACATCTTCGGTGGCATCGTTCGCTGCGACCTCATTGCCGAGGGCATCATCAAGGCGGTCAAGGAAGTGAACGTCGGCGTGCCGGTGGTGGTGCGGCTCGAAGGCACCAATGTCGAGAAGGGCCGCGACATGCTGAAGACCAGCGGGCTCAAAGTCACCGCCGCCGACAGTCTTACCGAAGCGGCGAAGCAAGTGGTAGCGGCGGTCAAATAAACTTTTACGCGAGCTGCATCGATGCGGTTTGCCACAGGATATCCCGATGAGCGTTTTGGTTAACAAAAGCACCCGGGTGATCTGCCAGGGTTTCACCGGCAAGCAGGGCACATTTCATTCCGAGCAGGCGATCGCTTACGGCACGAAGATGATCGGCGGCGTGACGCCGGGCAAAGGCGGTACCCAGCATCTCGACTTGCCGGTGTTCAACACCGTGCGCGAAGCGGTCGAGCACGCCGGTGCCGAGGCGACGATGATCTACGTGCCGGCCGCGTATGCCGCCGACTCGATCCTCGAGGCCGCCGCCGCCGGTATCAAAGTCATTGCCTGTATTACCGAAGGCATTCCGGTGCGCGACATGCTGCGCGTGAAGTATGCGTTGCGCGTGAAATATCCGACGACGGTACTGATCGGCCCCAACTGTCCCGGCATCATCACGCCGGGCGAGTGTAAAATGGGCATCATGCCGGGCTTCATTCATAAGCCGGGCGTCATCGGCATCGTCTCGCGCTCCGGCACCTTGACGTACGAAGCGGTTTATCAAACCACGCTCGCCAATCTCGGACAGACGACCTGTATCGGTATCGGCGGCGATCCGATTCAAGGGTTGAATTTCGTCGACTGCCTGAAATTATTTCAGGCCGACCCGCAGACCAAGGGCATCATCATGGTCGGCGAGATCGGCGGCCAGGCGGAAGAAGACGCCGCCGCTTATATCAAACAACACGTTACCAAGCCGGTGGTCGGTTATATCGCCGGTGTCACCGCACCGAAGGGCAAGCGCATGGGCCATGCCGGCGCCGTCATCGCCGGCGGCAAGGGCACGGCCGACGAAAAATTCCGCGCGCTCGAAGCGGCCGGTGTGCACACCGTGCGTTCGCCGGCGGAGATCGGCCAACGTATGACCGCAGTGCTCGAGAAATAATCTCGATGGCCGGCAATCTGCGCCTCGCGCTCGCTCAGCTCAATTTATTGGTCGGTGATGTCGCTGGTAACGTCCAGCGAGTCATCGAAGCGGCACAACGCGCGCGCGATGAATTGAACGCGCAAGCGATCGTATTTCCCGAGCTTACGTTGACCAGCTATCCGCCGGAAGATTTGTTGCTGCGACCGGCATTGTTGGAGCGCGTCGAGCAGGGCTTGGCGGAGATCAATCGCGCCGTCGGCGGTATCGATATTCTCGTCGGTCATCCGCAACGCCACGACGGCAAGCTCTACAACGCCGCCTCGGTGTTGCGCGACGGCGCCATCCGCGCGACCTATTTCAAACACTCGTTGCCGAACTATGGTGTGTTCGACGAGAAGCGTTATTTCGTTGCCGGCAGCGCGCCTTGCGTCGTGCCGATCGCCGGCGTTCCGGTCGGTATTACGATCTGCGAGGACATGTGGGACAACGGCCCGATCGAGAAATCGGTCGATGCCGGCGCCCGACTCATCGTCAACATCAATGCCTCGCCGTATCACATCAACAAAGGCCAGCAACGCCTCGATCTGGCAGCGCGACATGCGCGTACACAGCGTGTGCCGTTGGTGTATCTCAATCTGGTCGGTGGCCAGGACGAATTGGTGTTCGACGGCGATTCATTCGTCGTCGATGCCGCCGGCCGTGTGACACGGCGCTTGCCGGCGTTTACCGAAGGTTTGTCTACCGTCGATTTCGAAACCGCCGTCGATGTGCGCCCAGTACGTGGCGAGATCGCGCCGGCATTGACGGAAGAGGAGAGCGTTTACAGCGCACTTGTGCTCGGCGTGCGCGACTATGTCGAGAAGAATCGCTTCGCCGGTGTCGTCCTCGGTCTTTCCGGCGGCATCGACTCGGCGTTGACGCTTTGTATCGCCGCCGACGCCATCGGCCCGCAGCGCGTCGAAGCGGTGATGATGCCGTCGCGCTACACCGCCGACATGAGTGTCGACGACGCGCGCGCGCAGGCCGAGGCGCTCGGTGTGACCCATCGCGTCATTCCGATCGAACCGATGTACCAGGCGTTCGTCGACGCGTTGCGCGAGCCGTTCAAGGGCAAGCCGGTGGATGCGACCGAAGAGAATATTCAAGCGCGTGTACGCGGTGTGCTGCTGATGGCGATTTCGAACAAGACCGGCAAAATGGTGCTCACCACCGGCAACAAGAGCGAGATGGCGGTCGGCTATGCCACGCTCTACGGCGACATGGCCGGCGGTTTCGCCGCGATTAAGGACGTGCCGAAGACCTTGGTCTATCGCGTTGCCGAGCTGCGTAATCGGCGGGTGGCGGTAATTCCGCGGCGCGTATTCGAGCGACCGCCGACCGCTGAGCTGCGCCCAGACCAGAAAGACACCGATTCCTTGCCGCCGTATGCAGTGCTCGATCCGATCATCGAGCGTTATGTCGAGCGCGATCAATCGCCCGAGGATATCATCGCTGCCGGTTTCGACGCGGCGACCGTGAAGCGCGTGACGGCGATGATCGACCGTAACGAGTACAAGCGCCGGCAAGCGCCGCCGGGGGTGCGCATCACGCCGCGTGCGTTCGGGCGCGATCGGCGTTACCCGATTACGTCGGGTGGCACGCGCTGATGGCGCTGGCTAGGCTGTTGGTATCACTCACTCACGACGATTTACAGGTAGACCGACATGAAGAAGATCGAAGCAGTCATCAAACCGTTCAAGCTCGACGACGTGCGCGAGGCGCTGTCCGAAGCCGGTGTTACCGGCCTTACCGTCACCGAAGTAAAAGGCTTCGGCCGGCAGAAGGGCCATACCGAGCTTTATCGCGGTGCCGAGTACGTGGTCGATTTTTTGCCGAAGGTGAAGATCGAAGTGGTCGTGAGCGACAGTCAGGTGGATCGTTGCATCGAAGCGATCGTCGCGGGTGCGCGCACCGGCAAGATCGGTGACGGTAAGATTTTCGTTACGCCGGTGGAGCAGGTGGTACGTATCCGCACCGGCGAGCGCGGCGAGGAAGCGATCTAAAGAAATCGTGCATCAGCACGCACCAACTCCCCCTCTCCCTCCGGGAGAGGGACGGGGTGAGGGATGCTTGTATCGGCAAGTGATCAAACCTCGCCTCCCTCACCCCAACCCCTCCCGGAGGGAGAGGGGATATACGTCATCCCTTCGCGTTAAGCTCCGCGATCTCTTTCAAATAACGACTCTGCGGAAAATTCTTTTCTAGAATCCGCTGCGTATCGTCGGCCAGCGACGTCAGCCCCATTTGTCGGTAGGCCTTGGTCTGGATACCGAGCGCGTGCTCGATCGCCGGTGTCCGCGGAAAGTTTTCGAGGGTGTACTTGCAGCGGTTGACGGCGGCGACATAGGCGCCGCGATCGAAGTAGAACCGAGCGACATGGATTTCGTAGTTCGCTTGCGCCTGCACCAAGTAGGTCATGCGCTGCGCGGCGTCTTTGGCATAACGGCTGTTGGGGAAACGATCGAGCAGCTCGCGGAAGGCGTTGTACGACTCGCGTACGCTGCGAATATCGCGATCCTGCAGGTCGTCGTCGTCGCCAAGCAGCGCCAGAATGATATTACGTTCGCCGCGGAAGTTGATCAGGCCTTTAAGGTAATAGGCGTAATCGACGTTCGGGTGCGTTGGATGCAGTCGAATAAAGCGATCGGCGGCGGCGATAGCAAGTGCCGGTTCACCGTCTTTGTGATGGGCGTAGGCGACCTCGAGTTGACCTTGCTCGGTGTAGCGGCCGTACGGGTAACGCGCTTCGAGCTGTTCATAGTTTTTGATAGCGGCGGTCCAATCGCCGGCGGCAGCGCGCTCGCGCGCTTCTTGGTAAAAACGTTCCGGGGTCCAATCCTTGGTCGGATCGTCTAACGAGATACACGCCGTCAGCAGGCTGAGCGCGGCGATGATAAGAATTCGAGCGATACGGTACATGGGGCCTCTCAAACGGGAGCGAAGCGGCTACACTGGGGCGCTACGATTTTGGCACGATCATACTGTCTGACATGACGAAAGCAAAGCTGCGGGTCGCTCATATCCCGGGCGATTACGCCGGCCGCCGGCTGGACCAGGCGCTGGCCGCGCTATTTCCCGATATCACGCGTTCGCAACTCCAGCAATGGATCGAGGAGGGCCGCGTGGCGCTCGACGATCGCGTGCCGCGCAAACGCGACAAAGTCGCGGGCGGCGAACGCGTTGAAATCAGGTTGCCGCCGCCGAAGGATGCCACTCCGGCGGCGGAAGCGATTCCGCTCGAGCTAGTGTACGAGGACGACAGCCTGCTGGTCATCAACAAGCCCGCCGGTCTGGTGGTGCATCCCGGTGCCGGCAATGCCGCCGGCACGTTGCTCAATGCGTTGTTGCATCACGCACCGGCGTTGGCGGATTTACCGCGTGCCGGCATCGTCCATCGCCTCGACAAAGAAACCTCCGGCTTGCTGGTCGTGGCGAAGACCGAGCGCGTGCGCCAACGCCTGATCCGGCAATTGGAAGCGCGCGACGTCGGTCGCGAATACATTGCTATCGTCAGTGGCGTACTTATCTCCGGTGGCACGGTCGATGCGCCGATCGGTCGACACCTACGCGACCGCACGCGCATGGCGGTAACCGATCGCGGCAAAGAAGCGATTAGTCATTATCGGGTGCTCAAAAAATATCGCGCGCATACCCTGGTGCAGGTCAATCTTCAATCCGGCCGCACCCATCAAATTCGCGTGCACATGGCGCACGTCGGTTACCCGGTGGTCGGCGATCCGGTTTACGGCGGGCGGTTGCGCCTGCCGACTGGCGCTAGCGCGGCATTGACCGAGTTGTTGCGTGGTTTCAAGCGCCAAGCGCTGCACGCGGCCAAGCTGTCGTTGACGCATCCGGAGTCGGACGAGCCGTTGTGCTGGATCGCCTCGGTACCGTCGGACATGAGCGTACTGATGGAAGCGTTGTCGCAGGATGCGGCGGAGCATGCCGGCTAGCCCGACGCTCTTGACAGGTTCGGGCGGCGCCGTCAGCGTGTCGTTATGCCGCGCGTCGTTTTTACCGCCAATCTGCAACGACACATCAGCTGCCCGACGTTCGTCGTCGCCGCCGATACCGCTTGGTTCGTGCCGGCGATCAAATGACGAATGCCGCGTGCCGGTGAATAACCAACTGGTGGTTACGCGCACGCGCGACGGCGGCAAAAGCTTCGAGGTATTGCGCACCGGACTACCGCAACAGCACAGTTATGATCTGGTCTATCGCCATGGGTTGACGATAGACGCTACCGGCAACTCGTTGGCGTTCGGCTCGACCACCGGCAATCTGTGGGTGTCCGATAATCAAGGCGATTCCTGGCAGCTCGTTTCGAGCTACTTGCCGCCGATCTATAGCGTACGCTTCGATGACTGATCGCCAACTTCAATTCCTCAATAACGAATGGCCGGCGCCGAAGGGTGTGCACGCGCTGACGACGACTCGCATCGGCGGCGCGAGCATCGGACCGTATCAGTCGTTTAATCTCGGCAGCCACGTCGGCGATCGTCCCAATGCCTTACGCAAAAATCGCGCGCTACTGCGCAAAGTGTTGCAGCTGCCCGCGCCGCCGGTATGGCTGAAACAAGTGCACGGCGTCGCGGTGATCGATGCCGCCGTGGCACATGTCGGTACGACGGCGGACGGTGCTTATACCCGGCGTAAGGGCATCGTCTGCGCAGTTCTCACCGCCGATTGTTTGCCGATCTTCCTGTGCAACCGCGCGGCGACCGAGGTCGCGGTGTTGCATGCCGGTTGGCGCGGTTTAGCCGCTGGCGTGGTTGAGGCCGGCATCAAAAAGATGCAATCGCCGCCCGCTGAGTTGTTCGCCTGGCTCGGTCCCGCCATCGGTCCGAACGCGTTCGAGGTCGGCGATGACGTGCGTACGGCATTCATCCAGCATGATGCCGCCGCGGCGCGTGCGTTTGTGCCGGGCGTCCCCGGCCGTTGGCTGGCGGATCTTTACATGCTCGCCGGCCGCCGGCTGCGTGCCGCCGGCGTCAATTCGGTGCAGGGCGGTCAATATTGCACGGTGACGCAAACCGATCTGTTCTTTTCGTTTCGCCGCGACGGTGCGACTGGGCGTATGGCGTCGCTCATTTGGCTCGAATAATTCGATGTCTACGGTATGATCGCTGCTGGTACCGCGCCATCCGAATAATCGCTGCATGGACCATTTGATCGTCTGGATTGTCGCCTTCACCGCCCTTGGCGTTGTGCTCAATATCCTCGTCGCGTCCCCCGGCTTTGCGTTGCCATCCTGTCGTCGTATAGCAATGGTCCGATCGTTACCGCTCGCAGGCGCGGATAAACGATGGATCTAACCACCCAGCTGATTTTACTCGGCGCGGTATTCCTGCTCGCGAGCATCGTCATGAGCGCCGCCGTGTCACGCGTCGGCGCGCCGTTGCTGCTGGTGTTTTTAGTGCTCGGCATGTTGGCGGGCGAGGAGGGGCCGGGCGGTATACGCTTCGACGACGTGCGTGCGGCGCACCTGGTCGGCACGATTGCGTTGGCCATCATTCTGTTCGACGGTGGCCTACGCACGCGGGCCGAGACATTTCGCGTCGGCTTGTGGCCGGCGCTGTCGCTGGCGACGGTCGGCGTGATCGTCACCGCCGTCATCACCGGATTTTTTGCCGCATGGGCGCTCAACCTGTCATTGCTGCAGGGTTTGTTGATCGGCGCTATCGTCGGCTCAACCGACGCGGCGGCGGTGTTCTCGCTGCTGCATGTGCATGGTATGGAGCTGAAGCAGCGCGTCGGCGCGACCCTCGAGATCGAGTCGGGCGTCAACGACCCGATGGCGGTATTCCTTACTATTGCCTTGATCGAGCTGTTGGCCGCCGGTCACACGACGGTCGACGTCGGCATGCTGTTCGATTTCATCCAAGAGATGACGGTCGGTGCCGCCATCGGTGTTGCCGCCGGTTACGGCCTCAGCTGGCTGATCAATCGCCTTAATTTGGTAACCGGTTTGTATCCGTTGCTGGCGGTGGCTGGCGGTCTTGTGACCTACGGCCTGGCGTCGGCGTTGCACAGTAGCGGCTTTCTCGCGATCTATCTCGCCGGTTTGGTACTGGGTAATCGCCGGCTGCATGCGGCGCAAAATATTTTGCGCGTGCATGACGGGCTCGCCTGGTTGGCGCAGATCGCTATGTTCCTCGTGCTCGGATTGTTGGTTACGCCGTCGGCGTTGCTCGATCACGCTCGGGCGGCGCTCGGTGTGGCGTTGGTGCTGATGTTGTTGGCGCGGCCGGCAGCGGTCTGGTTGTCGTTGTTACCGTTCCGCTTTCCCAAGCGCGAGCAGATCTATATCGCCTGGGTCGGGTTGCGCGGCGCGGTGCCGATTATTTTGGCGTTGTTCCCGTTGTTGGTCGGGCTCGACAACGCTCGGCTCTATTTCAATATCGCATTCTTCGTCGTGCTCGTGTCGCTGCTGGTACAAGGTTGGACGGTGGCGCCGGTAGCGCGCTGGCTCAATCTGCAAGTGCCGGGCAGCCGCGGCGCCGTGCAGCGCGTTAACTTAGAAGTGCCCGGTCAATACGATCAGGAATTTGTCGGTTATCGGATAACGGCCGACGCCGACGCAGCGGGTCAATCGCCAGAGCGATTGTATTTGCCCGACGGCGCGCGCTTGCTGACGGTGATTCGCGACGGTCGCAGTTGCGCGCCAACGGGAGTTAAGGAGTTGGCCGCCGGTGATTATGTCTACGTCATGGCACCGGGAACCACGGTCGATGCGCTCGATAAGATCTTCGCCACCGCGGCGCAACCGCAGCATCTGGAGGAGCATCACTTCTTCGGCGACTTCGTACTGAACGGCGACGCGCGCCTGGGCGATGTCGCGGCGATGTACGGCTTTACCATCGATTCGGAAATCGCGACCCGGACCTTGGGCGATTATTTGCGCGACGTGTTCAACGGCCGTCCGGTAGTCGGCGATCGTTGTCGCCTGGACAACGTCGAATTGGTGGTGCGCGAGATGCAGGGTGGGCTTATCAGCATTGTCGGTCTACGGTTGGTGCCGACATAGCCAAATTGAAACTGTTATCGATTTTCCAGCGCGTTCTGTGTCTGGTCAAATCGGCGGGCTTGCCGGAACATCTCGTTCGTCGATGAAAACTTTGCAGAAAGACTTGTCGCTATCGGCCGTCGTCGCCGGACTGGTAGCGGTGACTATCAGTTACGCCGGTCCGGCGTTGATTCTGTTCCAAGCGGCCAACGCCGCATCGCTTACGGCGGCGCAGCTCAGCTCATGGATTTGGGCGGTCTCGATCGGCAGCGGCATTACCGGTGTCGCCTTGAGTCTGCGTTACCGTACACCGGTGATTACCGCCTGGTCGACGCCCGGTGCGGCGTTGTTAGTCGTGAGCCTGCCAGGCGTCAGCTACAGCGACGCCATCGGTGCTTTCATTTTTGCCGCCGCCGTCATCGCCTTACTCGGCATCTCCGGTCTGTTCGAACGCCTCATGACGCGCCTGCCGCAGCAAATCGCGGCGGCCATGCTCGCCGGCATTTTGTTCCGCTTCGGCATCGACGTGTTCGCCGCCATCAAGACGCAGGCGGCGATGGTGATCGCAATGTTCGGGGCGTACGTGTTGCTGCGGCGGGCGCTACCGCGTTACGCCGTTGTCGGCGCGCTCGCGGTCGGCGTCGTTATCGCCGCATTCGGTGATTTGTTTGCGTTCAATGGATTTGCCTTGACCTTGGCGCAACCGCTGTGGACGACGCCGACATTCTCTTGGGCGACCCTCGTCAGCATCGGTGTGCCGCTTTGTTTGGTAACCATGACCGGTCAGCACATGCCGGGCATGGCGGTGCTGCGCACCGCCGGTTATCGCACCTCGGCCAATCCGCTGGTGAGCGTGACGTCGATCGGGGCGCTGCTGTTAGCGCCGTTCGGCGCACACGGCATTAATCTCGCCGCTATCACCGCTGCCATTTGCACCGGTCGCGAAGCACACGAAGACCCGAGTAAGCGTTATGTCGCCGGCGTCGTCGCCGGGCTGGCGTATGTTGTCATCGGTTTGTTCGGCGCCGCGTTGGTCGCGCTGTTCGCGGCGTTACCGAAAGAATTGATCGCGACCATCGCCGGGCTCGCATTGCTCGGCGCCATGACCGCGGGTCTTAGCAAAGCGATGGCGGATGAAGCCGAGCGCGAGAGCGCCTTCATTACCTTCATTGTCACTGCTTCCGGCGTTACGTTGCTGGGATTGGGTGCGGCGTTTTGGGGCTTAATCGCCGGCGTCGGTGCGCGCGTAATTTTGCACGGCAGTATTCAGCGGCGTTGGTCGGCGCGGCGTGCACGCCGCGATAAATCGGCGCCGTAGTTAACGGCGCTGCTCGATGCGCATCGATAAATCGATCGCGCGCAAGTTTTTGGTGATATCGCCGATCGAGATGTAATCCACGCCGGTTTCGGCTAAACCGCGGATATCGGCCAGCGTCACGCCGCCCGATACTTCGAGTTTTGCCCGGCCCGCCGTCTCGGCAACCGCTTGGCGGATATCGTCGCGCGAAAAATTGTCGAGCAAGATACGCTCAGCACCGGCGGCCAGGGCCTCGTGCAATTCCGGCAGATTCTCCACCTCGACTTCGACGAAGACGCCCGCCGGCGCGCTTGCCTTAGCGGCGCCGACGGCGGCGGTAATCGAGCCGGCGGCGGCGATGTGGTTCTCTTTAATAAGAATGCCGTCGTATAGCCCGACCCGGTGATTTTGCGCGCCGCCGCAGCGGACCGCGTATTTTTGCGCCAGCCGCATGCCCGGCAAGGTTTTGCGGGTATCAAGGATAATGGTACGCGTGCCGCGGATCGCATCGACGTAGCGCCGTGCCGCGCTGGCAGTGCCGGATAGCGCCTGTAGGAAATTGAGGGCGCTGCGCTCGCCGGTCAGTAAGCCGCGCGCCGGACCCTGTAATTGACACAACCGTTGGCCGGCGCCGACCGCGTCGCCGTCGTTTGCGTCCCAGGTAATGCGGATCTGCGGTTCGACCTGGTGGAAAACCTCGTCGAACCAAGCACAACCGCAGAGTATGGTGTCTTCGCGGGTGATGACGCTCGCGTGGGTGGTTCCGGTTGCTGGGATCAATGCCGCTGTCAGGTCGCCATTGCCGATATCCTCGGCTAAAGCGATGCGGACGGCGGCAGCGATAGTGTCAGTAGGGGGAAGGTTGGGTGCGTTCATGGCTGACCGAGTCTAGCCAAATCTCGGCGGCGGCGTCGAGTCTGCGAGAAAGCGGCATATCGTCACGCATCGACTTTGATTTGCATTGACACCGATTAGCAGTGCGTTATCCTCCTGCGCGTGCACTCACCCTTCAGAAAATAACAATACGGTTTATCTGAAAATCTCGTGACTCGCTCAGCGACCTCGAATCCCGCCAGCCGTCGCGAGATCTTCGCCTGGGCGATGTACGATTTCGCCAATTCCGGTTACACCACCGTCGTCTTGACCGCTATCTTCAATGCCTATTTCGTCGGTGTGGTTGCCGGCGGTGCCGTCGACCGCTCCGCCAGGGCGACGCTGTTGTGGACCGTGGCAATGGCGATTACCAATTTTCTCGTGCTGATCAGCGCGCCGGTGCTCGGTGCCATCGCCGATCACGGCGCCCACAAGAAGCGCTTTCTGGCATTGACCACGATCGGCTGTGTGCTGTTTACCGCCGCGCTCGGATTCGTCGGCGACGGCGATGTGGTTCTCGGCATGGCGTTGGTCATCGTTGCCAGCATCATGTTCGCTAGCGGCGAAAATTTTATCGCGGCGTTCTTGCCCGAGATCGCCGCCGAACAAAATATGGCTCGCATCTCCGGCTACGGTTGGTCGCTCGGTTACATCGGCGGCTTGCTGGTGTTGGGAATGTGCTTGATGTATCTGCAGTCGGCCGGCGCCCGCGGCCAGCCGGCGGCGGCATCGGTGCCGGTGACGATGTGGATCACCGCGGCGATGTTCGCGTTGGCGTCGTTGCCGACATTCCTCTGGCTGCGCGAACGCGCCGTACCGCAGCCGTTAGCGCCGGGCGAAAGTTACGTCAGCATCGGCTTCAAACGCGTCGGCCATACACTGCGGCATGTGCGCCACTACCGCGATCTGTTTCGTTTTTTGCTGGTGCTCGCGATTTATTATTGCGGCATTAATACCGTCGTCGTTTTAGCGGCGGTCTATGCGCAAGAGGTGATGGGTTTCAGCATGAGCGAGAGCATCGTGCTCATCTTGGTGGTAAACGTCACCGCCGCGGTCGGTGCCTTCGCCTTTGGCATGTTCCAAGATCGGCTCGGATCGGTGCGGACGTTGGCAATCGCCTTGCTGTTATGGGCGGTGGCGCTGGTGCTGGCCTACTTCACCGACGGCCGCGCCGGTTTTTGGGTCGTGGCTAATCTGGTCGGCGTTGCGCTCGGTTCCAGTCAGTCGGCCGGCCGAGCGCTGGTCGGAAAATTTTCGCCGCCGGAACGCGCGGCCGAGTTTTTCGGTTTGTGGGGTTTAGCCGGTAAGCTCGCTGCGGTCGTTGGACCGCTGACATATGGATTTATCACCTATCTCTCGAACGGTAACCATCGATTAGCGTTGTTGGCCACGTCGATTTTTTTTATCGTCGGTCTAGCGTTGCTCTTTAGTGTCGACGAACGCCGCGGTCGCGCCGCCGCATTGGCGGCCTCATGAATGGCGCTTGGTTAGCCGGCATCTTTTTCGTTGCGCTCGGTGTTTGGCTGCTGCGCCGATTCATCGCCATTTGCGAAGTCGCCAATCAGGCAGAGTGGGGCAGCGCCTGGTTGAATTGGCTCGACGGTTTGAACCGACTTTTTTGCTGCAGGTTTCATGGCTTGCCGACCGAAATATTGCCGATCCCAGAGCGCGGTCCGGTGCTGATCGCCAGCAATCACGTCTCCGGTCTCGATCCGTTGTTGCTGATCGCCGCCAGCCGCCGGCCATTGCGCTTTATCATTGCCCAGGAGCAGTACGATCGCTGGTATTTGCGCTGGCTGTTTCGCGCCGTCGGTTGCATACCGATTACGCGCGAGCACGATCCGCGTCGTGCACTTTACTTGGCGCGGCAAGCGCTGGCGCGCGGTGAAGTGGTGGCGCTGTTTCCGCAGGGACAGATTCGCCCCGACCATCAGCCGCCAAAACCGCTCAAGCGCGGTATCGTGCTGCTGTCGAAGATGAGTGGTGCGCCGGTAGTGCCGGTGCGGATCAATGGCGTGCGCGGTCAGGGTTTTACCGTGCGCGCGGTGTTCATGCGCAGCCGCGCACGCATCGAGAAACGGCCGTTACTACGTTGCCGCGATCACACTGCTGAGTCGTGCCTCGAACAATTGAGCGAAGCGTTACATACAAAACAGGTAGCGAGCTAACAATGTCGATGGAGACTTGGGAGCTGTTGAGTTACGTCGTCACCGTGGTTGGCTTGCCGCTCGCCATCTTCGTCTTCATTTACGAACAGCGTAAGGAACGCGCCAATGAAGAAGACGAGGTCTATCAAGCGCTGTCCGATAACTATCAAGATTTCTTAAGGGTCGTGCTCGACAATCCGGACCTGCGTTTGTTCGTGCCAACGAGCACGCCGAACCTGACCGACGAGCAACGCCAGCGCATGATGATCATCTTCGATATGCTGATCTCATTGTTCGAGCGCGCCTACCTGCTATTGCACGAGCATGCTATGTCGCCGATCCAGTTGCGGCGCTGGCGCTCGTGGGAGGACTACATGGGCGAGTGGTGCGAACGCGAGGATTTCCGTACGGCATTGCCGACCTTGTTAAAAGGTGAGGACCCTGAATTCGTGCGCTATATCCAGGCGGTAGCCACGCGTAACGAGTCGGAGTCTGGGACTAAGAACGGCGGTTAGATTGTCTAGGAATAAATTTGGCCACGGAGGCGGTCGTGAAACGCAAGAAACTTCGGTTCGGTAAGGGATTTCGCGTCATCTTCGGCAACCGTCATGCGCAAGCGGCGGAGATGGTGTTGCCGCCTGGCGATGCCGATGACGATCCGGATAACCGCCATCGGGGTAGCGATCAATGGCTTTACGTCGTCGCCGGCACCGGTACCGCTCTCGTCAACGGCCGGCGGTTGCCGCTAGCGGCGGGCACGTTGCTGTTGATCGAGCGCGGCGACCGTCACCAAATTCTCAATACCGGCCGGACACCGTTAAAAACGCTCAATATCTATGTCCCGCCGGCCTACACCAAGAGCGGCGACGAGTTGCCGCGCGGCCGTAAGTAGTGTTCCGCCGCTGCGGCAGACTTGAAATAGGCCGGAAGACTCCCATTTAGACACAATAGTCATCGACCGAGATGGGGACCTTCGCATGCGTATGGATAAATTGACCTCGAAGTTCCAGGCGGCGTTGGCCGAGGCACAAAGCCTCGCCCTCGGGCGTGATCATCAATTCATCGAGCCGGTGCATTTAATGGCGGCGTTGCTCGATCAAGCGGGCGGTAGCACGCGCCATCTGCTCATGCAGAGCGACGTGAACCTCAATGCGCTGCGCTCGAAGATCGGCGAAGCGCTCGAACGTCTGTCGACGGTACACGGTGCCGGCGGCGAAGTGCATGTCTCGAACGATCTTGGCAAGCTGCTCAATCTCACCGACAAGTACGCGCAGAAGCGCGGCGACGAGTACATCTCGAGCGAACTGTTTCTGCTGGCGGCGTTGGAAGACAAAGGCGATCTCGGGCGTATCCTGCGCGAAGCCGGCGCCTCCAAGAACGGCATCGAGAAGGCGATCGACGCCATGCGCGGCGGTCAGAAGGTTGCCGATCCGAACGCCGAAGAAACGCGCCAAGCCTTACAGAAATACACGGTCGATCTGACCGAACGGGCTGAGCAGGGCAAGCTCGATCCCGTTATCGGTCGCGACGAAGAAATTCGCCGGGTCGTACAAATCTTGCAACGGCGTACCAAGAACAACCCGGTGTTGATCGGCGAACCCGGTGTCGGCAAGACCGCCATCGTCGAAGGCTTAGCGCAACGCATCGTCAACGGTGAAGTACCGGAGGGGTTAAAGAGCAAGCGGCTGTTGTCGCTCGACATGGCGGCGCTGATCGCCGGCGCTAAATTCCGCGGCGAGTTCGAAGAGCGGTTGAAGGCGGTGCTGAACGACGTCGCCAAGCAACAAGGCAACGTCATCCTCTTCATCGACGAGCTGCACACTATCGTCGGCGCCGGCAAAGCCGAAGGCGCAATCGACGCCGGCAACATGTTGAAGCCGGCGCTGGCACGCGGCGAGCTGCATGCGGTCGGTGCCACCACGCTCGACGAGTATCGCAAGTACATCGAAAAGGACGCGGCGCTCGAGCGGCGCTTTCAAAAGGTATTGGTCGACGAGCCGTCGGTCGAAGACACCATCGCCATCCTGCGCGGCCTGAAAGAAAAATACGAAGTGCACCATGGCATCGACATCACCGACCCGGCGATCGTCGCCGCGGCGACGTTGTCGCATCGCTATATCACCGACCGGCAGTTACCGGATAAGGCGATCGACTTGATCGACGAGGCGGCGGCGCGCATCCGCATGGAGATCGACTCCAAGCCCGAGTCGATGGATCGGCTCGAACGTCGTTTGATTCAGCTGAAGATCGAGCGCGAGGCCTTGAAGAAAGAGCCGGACGAGGCGTCGAAGAAGCGCTTGTCCATGCTCGAAGGCGAGATTCAAAAGATCGAGCGCGAATACGCCGACCTCGAAGAAATTTGGAAGGCTGAAAAGTCGCAAGTGGTCGGCAGCGCGCACGTTAAGGAAGAGCTCGAACGCGCGCGCCTGGAGCTCGAGACCGCGCGCCGCGCCGGTGATCTCACGCGCATGGCCGAGTTGCAGTACGGCCGCATCCCCGAGCTCGACAAGCAGTTGGCGAGTGCGTCGGCGCAGGAAGGCAAGGGCCAGGAATTCAAGTTGCTGCGCAATTCAGTCACCGAAAATGAAATTGCCGAGATCGTCTCGCGTTGGACCGGCATTCCGATGGCAAAGATGATGGAGGGCGAGCGCGAGAAGTTGCTGCGCATGGAAGACGATCTGGGTCGACGCGTCGTCGGCCAAGATGAAGCGATCAAGGCGGTGTCGAATGCCATTCGCCGTTCGCGCGCCGGTCTGTCCGACCCACGTCGGCCGTACGGCTCGTTCTTGTTCCTCGGCCCTACCGGTGTCGGCAAGACCGAGCTGACGAAAGCACTGGCATCGTTCCTGTTCGATACCGATGAAGCGATGGTGCGCATCGATATGTCCGAGTTCATGGAGAAGCATTCGGTCGCGCGCCTGATCGGCGCACCGCCGGGTTATGTCGGTTACGAAGAGGGCGGTTATTTAACCGAAGCGGTGCGGCGCAAACCGTATTCGGTGATCCTGCTCGACGAGGTCGAGAAGGCGCATCCGGACGTATTCAACGTGTTGTTGCAGGTGCTCGATGACGGTCGCCTTACCGACGGCCAAGGGCGTACGGTCGATTTCCGCAATACCGTCGTTATCATGACCTCGAACCTCGGGTCGACCGTAATTCAAGAGATGCCCGGCGAAGAATATTATGCGCGCATGAAGCACGCCGTCATGGAAATTGTCGGCCAACACTTTCGGCCGGAGTTTATAAATCGCATCGATGACATCGTCGTATTTCATTCGCTCGGTCGCGAACATTTACATCGGATCGCTGAGTTGCAAATCCAATATTTGCGTCAGCGTCTAAAGACGCGTGACATGGATTTAGAACTGACGCGTGCCGCGCTCGATCGGCTGGCCGAGGCCGGTTTCGATCCGGTTTACGGCGCGCGGCCGCTCCGGCGCGCGATCCAGCAGACGATCGAAAACCCGCTGGCTCAGGAAATCCTTGCCGGGAAGTTTGGTCCGAAGGATGTTATCCTCGTCGACGCGGCGCCGGATCGACTCGTGTTCCGCAAAAAATTTGCGGCGCAGCAGACCAGTGCCGCGTAACACCGCCCGAATCCCCTCCGGCCGAAGCGGGGGAAGAAGTAAAAAGGCAAATGGCCTGTGAACTTTTCGGGGTTTGTCGGATCCATGGGCTTAGGTCCTCGTCTCTGGAGCACATAACAAGATGACTATCGAAAGACGTTCTTTCCGGATTGGTTTGATCGCCGGCCTACTTTTATTTGCCGGTTTAATTGCCGGCGTCGTCATGAGTCCGCATTTCGGTTGGATGGCCGAGGCCGGCAGCGCTGAAGCGGCGGCGCCAGCCCCGCTACCGTTACCGACACCGGTAACGGCCGGGCCGAACTTCGTGCCGATCGTCAAAGCGGCAACACCCGCGGTCGTTAATATTTCTACGTCCCGTGTTATTCGCAGCGGTGGTGGCGGCAGCGGCAGCGAGCAGCAGATGTCGCCGTTCATGGACGATCCGTTCTTTCGCCAATTTTTCGGTGACGAGTTTTATAAGCGTTTTCAGGTGCCGCGTGAACGGCGCGAAAACAGCCTCGGCAGCGGTGTGATCGTTTCTAAAGAAGGTTATATCGTCACCAACAACCACGTCGTCGCCAAAGCCGACGAGATCAAAGTGCTGCTTAACGACAAGCGCGAATTCGTCGGCAAGGTCGTCGGCACCGATCCTAAGACAGACATCGCCGTCGTTAAAATCAACGTCAAAGGCGATCTGCCGGTCATTCCGTGGGGCGATTCCGACAAACTAGATGTGGGCGAATATATCCTCGCCATCGGTAATCCGTTTGCACTGAACTCAACTGTCACTATGGGCATCGTCAGTGCAGTCGGCCGCGCTAACGTGGGCATCGCCGACTACGAAGACTTCATTCAAACCGATGCGGCGATCAATCCGGGTAACTCCGGCGGCGCATTGGTGAACACACGCGGCGAGCTCGTCGGTATCAATACCGCGATTTTCTCGCGCAGCGGCGGCTATATGGGGATTGGTTTCGCCGTGCCGTCTAACATGACGCGGGCGGTGATGGACAGTCTCATCAAAAATGGCAAAGTCACGCGCGGCTGGCTCGGTGTTTCCATCCAGGAAGTCACGCAGAACCTCGCCAAGCAATTTGGCTTGACCGAATCGAGAGGCGCGTTGGTCAGCGAGGTGATTCCTGACAGCCCGGCGGCAGCGTCGGGTATCAAGTCGGGCGACGTCATCGTCGCGCTCGAAGGCCGGCCAGTCGAGAGCCCGCAGGTATTGCGCAATATGGTGGCGCAAGTGCCGATCGGTAAGACCGTCAAGGTCGACGTGCTGCGCGAAAACAAGAAGCAGACGTTCAACGTCAAGATCGCCGAGCAACCGAAAGAGGTTGCGCAGGCGGAGAACTCGGACGAAACCTTGGAAGGCGACGAGGGTAGCAAGTCTGTACTCGCTGGCCTGCAAGTGAGCAACCTCACGCCAGATATCATTCGGCAATTAGGTTTGCCGTCCAGCACGACCGGCGTCGTTGTGACGGGCGTTGCCCCGGATAGCCCGGCGGCTGTCGCCGGCGTCGAGCCGGGCGATGTCATCATGGAAATCAATCGGCAGACGATTCGGTCCGTGGCTGATCTAAAACGTCTGAACGGCAAGCTGTCGAAGAGTGAAGGAACATTGCTGCGCATTAATCGTCAGGGGAATAAGTTGTTCATTGTCGTTAAGCCGTAAGCAGCAATGCCTAAGGGGCCGGACTTCCGGCCCCTTTTGTTTTGGATAAAAAAACGCGAAGAGGGTGCGATGCCAAAAGCGATACGCCTGTCCGCTACCGGAGGTCCCGAGACGTTGCGCTGGGAAGAATACGATCCCGGTCCGCCGGCGCCGGGTGAGGCGCGTATTCGTCAAGAAGCGATCGGCCTAAATTTTATCGACGTTTATCACCGCACCGGCTTTTACGCCTTACCGACGTATCCGGTGACGATAGGCGCGGAAGGCGCCGGCATCGTCGAAGCGATCGGTGCCGGCGTCACCGAAGTCGCTGTTGGCGATCGTGTGGCTTACGCAAGCTTGCTGGGTGCCTATGCCGAAGTGCGTCTGGCACCATCGAATCGCTTGGTTAAATTACCGGGCGATATTTCCACGCAACAGGCGGCCGGGATGATGCTGAAGGGCATGACCGTGCGTTATCTGTTGTACGGTTGTTATCCGGTTAAGCGTGGCGACACGATCCTGGTGCATGCCGCCGCCGGCGGCGTCGGGCAGATTCTCTGCCAGTGGGCGAAGCATCTCGGCGCCACCATCATCGGTACCGCCGGCTCGGTGAAGAAAGCCGATATCGCTCGCGCCAACGGCTGTGATCATGTGATTCTGTATAACGACGACGACTTCGTTGCGCGCACGCGTGAGATCACCGGCGGTCGCGGGGTCGATGTCGTCTACGACTCTGTTGGTCGTGCCACGTTTTTGAAGTCACTCGATTGTGTGCGCTCGCGCGGTACGTTGGTCAGCTTCGGCCAGTCGTCCGGCAAGGTCGAACCGTTCGACGTTAGCTTGCTTGCTGCTAAGGGCTCGCTATTTCTTACGCGGCCGGTGTTGAACGAATATATCGCTCGACGTGAAGACCTGCTTGCCCACGCGCATGATCTGTTCACTGTCGTGCAGTCTGGCGCTGTCAAAATCGACATACGTCATACCTATCCGCTGGCGGAAGCGGCACGCGCCCATAGCGATCTAGAAGCGCGACGCACCACCGGCTCAACGGTGTTGTTGCCCTAGTAAAGATTGTTGTGGCAACGTTGCGCGTAAAGGTGGTGCCGAAGGCGTCGCGCAATGGACTCGTCGGTTGGATGGGCGATACGTTGAAGCTGCGTGTGACAGCTGCGCCGGAGCGCGGCAAGGCGAATGCAGCGGTCATTGCCTTGATTGCCGAATCATTGCAGCTGGCGCGTAAACGTGTCCGGCTTGTTGCCGGTGAAACAAGTGAAAGAAAAATTATCGAAGTCGATGTCCTCGATGACGCAGAGTTGCAACGTCGTATCGACAAAATATTAACGAGTTAATCACATTAAGAAACCCTTGTGAGGCAACGGACTCGTCGTGCGTGCTGTGCCTATGCACTGAGGTCTGAATAGGTTATTTTCTGCGATCGCCTTTGCCGCAGCGCGGCGCGCTACTCTTTGGGATGATGAGGTAATCGATCGATGGAAATCGAAGCAATAAAAACTGCCTATCGACGTTACGCCAAACTTTACGATCTTTATTTTGGCGCAGTCTTTCAGCCTGGCCGCCGCGCCGTTATCGAGCGTATGAATTGTCGGCCGGGGCAACGCATCCTCGAAGTCGGTGTAGGCACTGGCTTGTCTTTGCCGCTGTATCCTGCCGGTACTCGGGTTGCGGGCATCGATATCTCTCCAGAAATGCTCGAGCGAGCACGCTCGCGTTTAACGCGAGAAGGAATTTATCGCGGTGTCGAGCTACACGTGATGGACGCCGAGCGCATGCTGTTCGCCGATAACAGCTTCGACAAAGTGGTGGCAATGTACGTGGTCTCGGTGGTTCCGCATCCGCAGCGATTGGTCGACGAGATGCGACGAGTTTGTAAAGCTGACGGCGAAATATTTATCGTCAATCACTTTCACAGTCCCAATCCCATCGTCGGCGGCGTCGAAAGTATGCTCGCGCCGCTGTCGCGCTTGGTCGGGTTTCACCCGGATTTTTCGCTCGATACATTTGTGCGTGATACCAATTTAGAAGTCTGCGATAAGCAACGCGTAAACCTATTTGGATATTGGAGCTTATTGCGGGCGCGTAACAATAAAGAACGCCTGATGCCGGTATCCCTTAACGCCACAGCATAGTTATACCCTCCAACCCGCGGGAACTGAATTACCGCTACTGCGGTCCATTACCACATCAATGCTTGTGGGCGACGATCAGCCGCCGGGTGCCGGTGCCGACAGCTCGATCTGCGCTGCACGCCGCGCTAATCGCGCTAGCAACGTCTGTGGCAGCCGCCGCCAACCGAGACTAAACAAGCGTTGCCGGCCGATCCAGACGCGTTGTAGCAGCTCTAGGGCGTGTCACCAATTACGCCAACCACACCCAAATAGCCGCACAATAAATACCCGCCAGGAAGTTACGCGCCCGTTTGTCATAGCGCGTGGCAACGGCGCGGAATTGTTTGAGTTTGGCAAAGAAGTTTTCGATGAGG
>JACQFZ010000007.1 GCA_016199745.1 Gammaproteobacteria bacterium | reverse complement strand
GTGAAACGGGTATGAATCACCCGAAAATCGCCGAAGCGTTCGGGCAAATCCCGCCACGGCATGCCGGCCCGATACCGATACAGCACCGCTTCCACAAACAACCGATTGTCCTTGGCCGTTACCCCGACGTGGCCTTCTTGGTCCGGCAGTAAATCCTTGATTCGTTCCCACTGGTCGTCTCGCAATCCGTATCGTCTGGCCATCTTCCGCTGTGCTTGCTCGCAGTTGGAGAGAACAGAAGTATGACAAAGGGGATTAATTGATGACAGGCCCTAATGCCCTTCTTGCTTAGCAGATTGGTAAAAACGTCGGCATCGGCTTTCGTTTTAAATCCGAGACTTCGATCCGCTGGAATCGGCGTCGCCAAGCGCTCGCGAATGCGCTGATCGATTTCTTGCACGTCTTTTTCGCTGGTCCATTCGTACCACAGTACGCCGGTTTCATCTTTCGCGAACCAGATCTTATGTTTTTGCAACTCCGCTTCGAGCGCCTGCTGGTGTGCGCGGGAGCTGGGCTTGGTGCTCGACACCGGGATCCCGTTGGGCGACGACAGAATTTTTGCCGCCGGTGCGGATGCTTCTTCCGGCGGGAATAATTTGTTCTTTGTCGCCATGAACTCAGTTTGATCTTGGCGGGAAACACAGATGGCCTCGCCGTCGGTGGAAGTCTCCATCCGATATTTAATTCCCTTCGCCTCCAGCGCTTTACGCAAGACGCTCATGCGGGCGGCGTCATCGGAATCGCAGCTAATAGCGGTTTCTGCAGCGGCAATGGACGGAACGACAAATAGAGCGGCTAACAAAAGTATTTTTTTGGGCATCGTTTTATGCTCTTGGTGATCCCACGCTATCTGCAGGCCCGATCTCATTATGCAGTTAGAGCAAGTTAATGATTTGAACCACAAACAACCGCGTTTCGTACATTCTTGTTGCGATCGATACTTTGGTCAACTGTGCCAACGGTCACGAGAATTTGATTAACGCGAATCGAGGAAGAACAACGTCGGCACCTCACCGCGTGCCTGTTTATCCGGGTCGAGCGCGCCCGCTTCCTTGAGAAACGACTTGGCTTTGTTCAGATCGTCCACTTTAAACAGAAAGAAAATTTCGCGCGGATTGTCGGCGTTACTCCATACCTGTTGAAAATGAAGACCGGCCTGCAGGTGCCCTTGCCGGTGCGATTCCATCATTTTCTTCCAACCCTCGACATCGTCGAGCACGTGCCTGCCCAGCAAGTAACCCATAAATACCTCTTGCTCGAATGACACTTAACTTAAGCAAAAGCCGAAGCCTATCCGCCGATACTCCCTCTACCCTTGCGGGATAGGGACGGGGAGAGGGGTGATATCACGTTGCTAATGGCTCCCCCTCTCCCTGTCCCTCTCCCGCAAGGGGAGAGGGAACGCTGCGGTTATGACGGTGAAATTTCTTAAGTCAGTGCCATTGCTCTCTTGCTCTATTCACTTGCCGTATTTTACCGGTAAGCACCGATAAAAATGACCTGTCCGGACAATGGCCATTATTGCGTGGTCGATCAAAGAGTCACAACAAAGGCGGCGATGACCGATACTTGCCACTGGTATCACCCGAGCGTCACTGCGCTCGACATCACCGGGTAAAATTTGAGATAGACGAATGACGTTGAGTCTATTCGGAGACACCGAGCAAAACTCGGCCGTACGCGAGGCACTGTGTCCGGGTGCGGTCGTGCTGCGCAACTTTGCTGTGCGCGACGACGACACCATCTTCACTGCGCTGCGCCGCCTCGCCGAGCACGCGCCGTTTCGGCATATGGTTACACCCGGCGGCTTTCGGATGTCGGTGGCGATGACGAACTGCGGCGCCTGGGGCTGGGTGACGGACCGCCGCGGTTACCGCTACGACGCGTTAGATCCGGAAAACGGCAAACCCTGGCCGGCGATGCCGGCGGTGTTTCTACAGCTGGCACGCGATGCCGCGGCCAGCGCCGGCTTCGCGCAATTCGAGCCGGACGCCTGTCTTATTAATAGATACGAGCCCGGCGCGCGAATGTCGCTGCATCAAGACAAGAACGAGCGCGACTTCAACGCCCCCATCGTTTCGGTATCGCTTGGCCTTCCGGCCGTGTTTCTGTTCGGCGGTTTCCAACGAAACGACCGGCCGTTACGCGTGCCACTGACACACGGCGATGTGGTCGTGTGGGGCGGATCGGCGCGGCTGCGTTACCACGGCGTAATGCCGCTCAAAGCGGGACATCACCCACTGACCGGCGGGTATCGCATTAATCTTACCTTTCGCAAAGCGGCTTAACGTCACACCGCTCTCGTGCTGGCCGGCGAACGATTAGGCGCTCAAATCTTCGCCGACACCGGAGGAACGCACGGCGACGTCGGCGGACGCTAATATCCGATAAGCATTGACGATCGCATCCGCCAGCGTCGGCATGGACGTTGTACGAATGAGCGTCACAATCTGCACGTGCGCATCCGCGCTATCCGTTTGTAACAAGCGATCGATCTGTCGATGTAAACCAGTTTGCTCGATGAAATACCGATAAACGTAACCGTGTCGCCTATACAGACTTCCGTATAGATTGAAAGCGCATCGCGCTTCTGTGACCCTCCTTCCAATGTAAACAACTGCGCCGATTGCCCAGAGACCATCTCAGTGAGTTAGATGTCTTGTCGAATAGTTAATAAAACTACTGCAGACAAAGGAAGTGGCATGAAATACCTAGCTCGTACGCTAACGTCTTGCGTGACGGTCGCCTTAGCGTTAGTCGCCCTATTTTCGACGGTACCGGTTTTCGCCCGTGATAATCCAAATCCCGTCGATTGGAGAGTCTACGAGATGTACAGTGCCCACAGTGTCCCGGTACCCCTGAGGTATGGACAGCACGACTACCGCGACGAGCGAGGAGAAGAGGCGGGATTCGGCTTCCGCCATATTCAGGATGCCCACGAAGGCGTCATTCCTAGCCGTGCCGAAGTTCTTGAGACGCTAAACGGCGATTGCGAACCTGATGGGCTATTCGAGGGTAAGATCATCTGCGATTCCGGGTATTTGCTCATCGCTTACCAGCCTAACCCCGATTCGCGGTCCGGCGACGCGCCCCTTCCTCTCGGCATCGTTACTATGTTCTACCATCTCGGCGGCTGTGAAGACCTATTGATGTTGCGCACTCGCGCTGCCGCAAACTCCCCCACGGCTGCAAACTGCAATATACCGCCGCCATCCGCCGACGCGGGGCCCGACGTCGCCGGCGACGAAGGTGCAGCCATCGTAGTGGATGGTTCGGTGTCGAGCGAGATAGGCCCACCTGCCGTCGATTGGTCATATGCCGCAGGTAACGACGTTCCCGCAGGTGCCACTTGCAACATCGCGGATCCCCACGCAGTGGCGACCACCATCACTTGCTCGGATCGTGGCACGTACACCATCACCTTATCGGCTAATGACGGCATCAACCCCATCGTTCAAGACAGCGCCATTGTGACGGTACGTAACGCCCCACCGAAACTTCGCATCGATTCGCCGACGAGTTGGCAAGCTTTCGAAGCGCGGACAACCGTATCGCTATTGGCGCCTTTTTCCGATGCGAGTGGACATGATGTTCATACCTGCGACATCGACTGGGACGATGGCCTGACGCATCGATTCGCCCAAGAGGCGTCGTGCAACGACAATCACAGCTACGAAAACGCCGGAATGTACACCGTTCGCATTCGCGTTACCGATGTCGCCGGCGGCACCGACATGAAGGAAGTCTTGGTCGTCGTCTACGATCCGGCCGCAGGCATGGCTAAAGGCAACGGTTGGCTCGATCCGGCGCGGCTGGTCGATTTCAATTTCTTAAGCCACTACCCCGGTAACCATACGACCGCTCCTCAGGGAAAAGTACGGTTCTTCGACGATCAACATCAGATTCGATTGCTCGCGCAGGACACGCTGGAGTGGTTGGTTATCACGCCAAACCGGCGGTTAGCGATCAAGGGCAAGGGAGAGCTGGCGCCAGATAGAACGGTCAGCTTCGTGCTATATGGCTACGATCTGAGCGCAAACGGTAAAGGGCAAACCCCGCCAGACCAATTGCGAATGGTCATTTGGGATGACGCGACCGGAACGACGCCGGATAAAGCGCAGATAATCTACGATAGCAATGCAGGCGCGCCGTTCGATATCGATCTGGCGAATCCGGTCCCAATCGAAGCTGGGAAAATTCAAGTTATCGCGCCGCACGCGCAGTAAAGACGGCGCGGGCGATATCAGCTTTCGTCAAACAAGTAGCGTTGGGCGGCGACACGTTCTAGAAGCGCGCCCGCGCGCAGGCTATCGATTGGGTTCGACGAATCTTTGTCGATGATTTCGGCTAATCTCGACCAGTCGCTCGCGACCGCTCACCAAATTAGCGACGTGAATCATCTAAGGCCGAAATATCGCATCTGGAATTTCTCTCTCGCTGAGAACGCGATAGCCCGAAACGTCCTTACCCAACCGCTTCAACTCGTCGACGGCCCGCTCAAAACCCCCACGAGCCGAGCGTTCGTAATGCTGAAGGGCGCGCACCTTATCGGCGGGCTCAAAGTTCCCGTCCGGCCCTTCGGCAAAGTGCGAATAGTGCCACCCGAGCCAATAGTTCGCCTCGACATCCCCTTGAGCCGCGGCTTTTTCCAAGAGGGCGATGGCGCGAACGCGATCGATCGGGTTTTCGGAGTTGGCGCGAATGATGTGGGCTAGTCTTACCTGCGCAATAGGATCTCCGCGGGCCGCGGCTTCTTCGTAGAGCGCCCGGAATTCGCCGCCGGCCTCTTTCGCGGAGAGATCGTTGCTTTCGACCATCCACGCGAGCGCCGTCGTGGCCTTGGCGCTGCCGGCGTTGCGACCGAGGCGCAACTGCTCGATGGCCTTCTTGTCCATGCCCAGCGAATACGATAGGCGGCCGATATAGAAATGCAGATCCGGGTCCTTGTTGCCCTTCAGCAACGATTCACAGGCGTTGATTCGACGAAACAATTGGTCGCTGGGGCCGATACCGTCTGGCGACGGTTTATTAGGATCGGGCGGAATCGATCGGCACAAGGCCCAGCGCTTGTCGGACGGGGTGTCGGCGTTGGAAATGCAGGCGGCGATCAGGATCAACAAGCCGAACACGCCGACGCCGGCCGTCACTAGTCTCTGAGGTAACATGGTTTACGGCGCCACGGCGGCGGCACGTTCCCGGGCCAGCCAATGGTCGCATTGCTTAGCGAAGTACACATAGGGCTTTTCGTGGAGCAATTTATTGCGAATATTCGTCAGCAGCTGGATCGATTCCTGACAAACTGCTTGCAACTTGTTACCCGAATCCTCGGTGAGGCGGCGGTTTACCCGGTGCCGGGTAATTGAATCGTATATCATCCGCAAATCGTCTTCGACTCGTTGTGTCGATTGATTCTTCGCTACTCGAGACTTCTTTTGTGTCGCGAGTTCATCTTCTTTTGCTTTCTGAGTACGCTTTAGTGCATCGATTTGTCGATCGATACTAATCATGGCTCTGGTTTCAATGGTATCGGTAACGTTACCGGCCTCACGCAACTTCTCGATAAGCTCGTCGATCTTCTTTGCCTCGCTGGGCGCATAGATACGCACGCAGGTGGAATGGTAGTTCTGATCCGTGACGACTCCCAGCATGATCGCCGCTCTGGCCGTTTGAAAACGCGCGTCGTACTCGCTCACCGCTACCTCTAGAACAGCGATATCCTTCTTTACATCCTCCAGCGCCTGCGACCCGAGGGACAGATTTTCATCGATGGTTTTTCCAGCGTAGTCTTTTGCCTTTTCCTTCAGTTTGTCCTTCAGGAGGTCTTTGGCTTTTTCAAGCGCGATACTCAGCAGTGGCGACATATCACTTCTCCCTTTCTTTTAGCTGTTAACAATATAACGACAAAATGGGCGTTCTGGCCTGTCAGGCAGACGCTGCATGAAAGAATGCAGGCAAACAACTACCGATCTGACCGGAGGCTACCCGGTATAACGACGACGAAGGATGTGTGATCGGCGACGGATACGACACCAGAACGCTCCCTATTTCTTGGTACCGCTTTTCTTGATCGGGTGATTGGAGCAGAGCGAAAACGGGCGGTCAAGTTCGAGAAGTGCTGACTATATGTCTAGCAAGTTAAACGGGTCGCAACAGAATGGCACTTATTTAAGCAAAAGCCGAAGCCTATCCGCCGCCACTCCCTCTCCCCTTGCGGGAGAGGGAACGCTGCTCAATGGCACTACCTTAACGACTGTCGAGTAACCCGACGATCTCCTAACCCTCTCCCCCGTGCTTTTCGGGGGAGAGGGTTAGGGAGAGGGAATAGGTAAAACTGTCGATGTTTCATGCACCCCTCTCCCTCGCCCTCTCCCCGCAAGCGGGGAGAGGGGATATTTGCTTAAGGTAGTGCCATTGGGACCGCTGCTGTTATGGCGGTGAATCTATAATGCGCTGCATCAGTCCGCCCGCGCGCTGACACTCGCCGGATTCAGGTTATGTTCCTGTTTGGGCTTGGCGCTTGGCCGGAGCAATGCGACCGCGAGTACCGCCGCGGTCATGGCAAAGACGGCGCCGATCAAGAAAGCGATGTGATAACCGCCGGTAAGCGCCGCGAGTTGATAGGCGCCATCGGCGAGCAAATTGTGACTGCGAGAGGCAGCGACACTGGCGAGAATCGCGAGCCCGAGTGCGCCGCCCATCATGAACGACGTGTTGACGATACCCGAGGCCAGACCGGCTTCGGTCGGTGCGACGTCGCTCATGGCGGCGAGCAGCACCGGGTTGAGCGCCATACCGGCACCGAGGCCAAGCAACAGCATGCTTGGCAAAACGTCGACGACGAAAGTCCCGTCGACCGGTGCACAAGCGAACAGCGCCAGACCGAAGGCGACCAACAACATCCCCACCGCTATCGGCGCGCGGATACCGAAACGCATGACGAGCTTGGCGGAGAGACCGAGCGAGAATGCCGCCATAATTAAATTGGCCGGCAGAAATGCGAGACCGACTTGGAGCGGGCTGTAGCCGAGTACCAATTGCAGATAGAGCGCCGACAGAAAGAACCAGGCGAACATCGCCGCCGCCCATAGAACGCCGACGACGTTCGATATCGCTACGCGGCGCAGCCGGAACAGACCGAGCGGCATGAGCGGTGAACGAATGCGCGCTTCGATAGCAATGAAGAGCACCAACAACGCGGCAGCGACACCGAGCAGACCGAGCGTTTGCGTCGACGTCCAGCCGGCGTCGTTGCCGTTGACGATGGCGTAGACGGCGAGCAAGAGCGAACTGGTTATCGTAACGGCGCCGGCGACGTCGAGATGTCGCGCCAGCCCTTGTCCGCGACTTGCGGGCAACAAGATTCGGCATAGCACGAAGACGATGACACCGACCGGAATATTGACGAGAAAAATCCAATGCCAGTCGAGCGCGTTGGTCAGCAAACCGCCAAGCAACACGCCGATCGAGCCGCCACCGGCGGCGACGAAGCCGTACACCCCCATGGCCTTGGCGCGCTCAGCCGGCTCGGTGAATAACGTCATGATCAACGATAGCGCGACCGCCGATACCACCGCACCACCGAGTCCCTGAACGGCGCGGGCACCGACGAGAAAAACTTGCGAGCTCGCCAGGCCGCAGGCGGCCGAGGCTAACGTGAACAGCGTAAGGCCGATGAGGAATAACCGCCGCTGTCCGAAGAGATCGCCGAGGCGCCCACCGAGCAATAGAAAGCCGCCGAAGGTGAGCATGTACGCGTTCACGACCCAAGCGAGCGCCGCGTCGGAAAAGAGCAGATCCTCTTTGATCGACGGCAGTGCCACGTTCACGATGGTTGTGTCGAGCACGATCATCAGCGTACCGAGGCAAAGCACGATCATCGCTAGCCAACGGCGGTCGGGGTGGACCATGCGATAGGTTCTGTCGCTAGTCATGGAATGGTCTCTATCGATTTTTCAAAAAGAAAAAAATAAACAGGTCTCCTTGGCTTACGACACATCAACGTCCACCCTCCCGTACTATTTTTCGGCGACGACCTTCAAGTCGGCAAGGCCGGCGTCGAAGTCCTTACCGACCATTTTGTCCATACTACAAAAGATGCTCATCACCTTGGCCATGAACGGTTGCGGTCCGGACATCGTCCAGGTCACGTTCGTCGTGTCGCCCTGCGGTTCTATGGCGAATTCGGTCATGCTGTTCGCCTTGAACGGGCGGAAGAAATCGAGTTGGATGGCGATCTTCGACGGCGGCGTGGCAGCGGTAATCTCCATGCGTCCCTGACCGATCCGGCCGTTGCCGTCCCATTCATAGACCGCACCCTTGCCGGCGGGGGCGCCGCTGAACGTGCGCTTCATGCCCGGATCGATTTTTTCGTACGGCGACCACGCGCCCCACCGATGGAAATCGGTGATGAACGCGAAGATCTTATCCGGCGCCGCCTTGATGCGGGCCGAACGTTGGACGCTAAAAGAATCTGGTTTAGTCGCCGCGTAAATAAGAACGGCGGCGATCAGTACAACGATGACGATGGCAATGGTTTTAAACATGAGGTCCTCCCGTGTCGTTTGCAATCACAGTCACTGCTTTTGGCCGTCGGCAGCGATGGCTTCCATTTGAATCCGCAACGTCACATCCATCTTGAAGCCGTAGGGCTTGCCGGCGTCGAGTCCGAACTCGTCGCGCTTGAACGTGCCGCTGGCATCGGCGCCGCAAAGCTCACGCTTCAACATCGGGTGCGGAATGCACTTGAAGGAATTGATCTTCAAGACAACCGGCTTGGTGACACCATGCAGCGTTAATTCGCCATCGACGCGAGTAGGAACGCCCTTGGTAAAACCGGCGAGCTTGCCCTGGTAATGCGCCTCGGGATATTTGGCGGCGTCGAAGAATTCCGGGCCAACCGCCTTGCTGTGCATCTCTTCGTGGCCGAAGTCGACGCTGTCGATGTCGATGGCAACATCGACGGCGCCCTTACTCGCGGCCTTATCCAGTGTCAGCGTGCCGGTGGTCTTGTTGAATTTACCGCGCCACATCGAGATGCCCATGTGGTCGGCTTCGAAGCTCGGATAGGTGTGGTTCGGATCGATTTCGTAAGTCACCGGTGCGGCGGCGGCACCGGTGCCGGCCAGCACCAGCAGTGAAACGAATGGCAAAAATTTCGTCATCGAATTTTTCTTGAATAGCATGTCTATCCTTCCTGTGAATCGTTGAATCAATTACTTCGTCCCCATTTCCATCTCGCGGAACCGCTCGACCGCCGCGCTTGGGGCAAAGTCTTCCAGCTCGAAGAACCGGCGAACTTCGATCTCGGTGTCCAGTCCTTCGCCGCGCGGATTGGGAAAACGCTGGGCCCACTCTCGCGCCGCTTCTGGCGATTTCACGTTAATAATGGTGTAACCGGCGATGAGTTCCTTGGTTTCGGCGAACGGCCCGTCGACGACCGTGCGCTTGGCACCGGAATATTTGACGCGAAAACCCTGGGAGCTCGCCTGTAACCCGGAAGCATCGACGAGTACCCCGGCCTTTTGCAGTTCTTCGTGGTAGTTCGCCATGGCGGCGATCAACTTCTCTTCCGGCATGACGCCGGCTTCCGACTCTTGAGTTGCCTTAACGATAATCATGAATCGCATGGTCGTGTCTCCTCGTTGGGGTCGATACTACATTCTCTGACCGGACGTACCTCGATACTTCCCACCCGCGCCGGCGGAATCGTCGCCGCCACCTGAATGGCCTCGTTGAGATCTCTGGCTTCTATTAAATAAAAACCGGCAAGCTGCTCTTTCGTTTCGGCGAACGGTCCGTCGGTAATCGACACCTTGCCGTTTCGGACCCGGACCGTGGCGGCGGTACTGACGGGCTGAAGCGGCGCGGCGGCGATCATTTGCCCGCTCTTCTTGAGCGGTTCCGCGTTCGCGACGCACTCGCTATCGGATATGGCTTCCAGCTTCTTTTCTTCGCTGTAGATAAGGCACAGGTACTTCATCGTTATCTCCTAGGTGCGGTACAGCGGTCAGTAACAGGTAGTCGTTTGTCGGCGCATGAATTCGACAACGGTCGGCTCGCGCAACGCAAAATGTTAGGCGGCGGCCTGCTCACAGTTTCATGTCGTACTCCTATTAATAGAAGCCATCTTGGCTGCCTCATAGCGAGCGACCGTCGAACTGCGTTACCGGCACTGACGACAATTCGATGCCTTCAAGGCAGCGAATATTGATAGCGGCCGTACGATTACCCTTGGGATCGGTTCCTTCAGCGTACGGATGAATGCCGCAGGTAGGACAGAAGCGATGCTTGATGATGTGTTTGTTAAACAGGTAGGTGTTCGCATTCTCCTCCGGCGTCAGCAGGCGCAGCTTCTCGCGCGGGACAAACCAAAGTAGCGAGCCCTTGCATTGGCATATCGAACAGTTGCACGACATGGCACGATCGACGTTGCCTTCCACTTCGAATGCCACCTTTCCGCAGTGGCAGCTTCCTTTGTAGTTCATGCGTGGTCTCCTAGTAAGTTGTTAAGGCAAGTACGCGCGCCGGCATAGTCGTTATGGGTCTGACGCGAATGGCCCTTACTTAACTCGACTATGTTACTAAACTGACCTGCCCCGACCTTATTAGCAGGTTCCTTCCCCTTCAGGGGGAAGGACAGGATGGGGGTGGGTTGTGATCGCTACTGCAAAAAACCCACCCCCACCCCGGCCCTCCCCCTGAGGGGGAGGGAGTGTCGGCCGATATACTTCGGCTCTTGCTTAAGTAAGTGCCATTCGGGTCTGACGTCTAATGTGCGCTAGTTACAGCATCAAATCCGAGCGCGCGTGTTTGCGGATCATCCGCGACCGGCCGCAGCTCGACACAACCGAATCGGGCGCCCGGAATTTTCGCCGCTACATGAATGGCCTCGTCGAGATCCTTGGCCTCGATGAGGTAATAACCGCCGAACTGTTCCTTCGTCTCTGCAAACGGTCCGTCGGTAATCGTGACCTTGCCGTTGCGTACCCGCAGCGTGGTTGCGGTATCCACCGGCTTCAGCCGATTCGCGCCGATGAAGTGACCGCTCTGCTTGATGTTGCGGGTAAATTCGACGTACTCCTGAAAATGCGCTTTTGCGTCGGCCTCGGGCATTTGCTCCATCACGGTTTCGGCACAGATCAGGCATAAAAATTTCATGACATCTCCTTGCGCGTCGCTGCTTTGCTCTGCGCATCATTTCCAGGGGATCTTCCCGTGGGTGGCTGCCTATAGTCGATCGGCAGAACGTCAAATCGACAATGAACAAAATTAATTTTGCAGCTCGGCCAACCGCCGCTCGAGAAACCGCCGTTCGGGTTCCTGTTGCACGAGCGCCAGTGCCCGTTCGTAGGAGGTGCGGGCGTCGCTGTGCTTTCCGAGGCGCCGGCACAGATCGGCCCGCGCCGCGTGTGCTAGGTGGTAGTCCGCAAGCTCGCCGCGCGCCAGCAGCTCATCGACCAACAGCAGTCCTGCCAGCGGACCATCGCGCATCGCCACCGCCACGGCGCGATTCAGCTCGATCACCGGCGAAGCATCCGCACGCATGATCAGGTCGTAAATGCCGACGATTTGTGCCCAATCGGTAGCCGCCGCATTCGGCGCCTCGGCGTGCACCGCGGTGATCGCCGCTTGCAACGTGTACGGCCCGAAGCGGCGCGATATCAGCGCGCGCTCGACCAGCGCTGAGCCCTCGGCGATCGACGTTTGGTCCCAAAGCGAGCGGTCTTGGTTGTCCAACAAAATAATTTCGCCGGTCGGCGAGCTGCGGGCAGCACGACGCGATTCGTGCAGTAACATCAACGCCAACAACCCCAGCGCCTCGGGTTCCGGCAACAACTCGATGAGCAATCGCCCCAAACGAATCGCCTCGCCCGATAGATCGGGCCGCATCAACGACGCCCCCGACGACGCCGAGTAACCTTCGTTGAACACGAGATAGATGACACGCAGCACCGCATCGAGCCGATCCGGCAAGTCGGTCGCCGCCGGCACTTGATACGGAATGCGCGCATCGCGGATCTTGGTCTTGGCGCGCACGATTCGCTGCGCCAATGTCGGCGGCGTCGTCAGAAACGCACGCGCGATCTCTTCGGTCGTGAGCCCGCAGACTTCGCGCAACGTCAGTGCCACTTGCGCATCCGCCGACAACGCCGGATGGCAGCACGTAAAGATCAGCCGCAAACGGTCGTCTTCCATGCCCTCGTCGTCCGGCTCATCGGGGCTGGCGGCGACATCCAGTTCGTCGACCAACTCCACCAGCGACGCGTCGAAGCGCGCGCGCCGGCGGATTTTATCGATCGCCTTGAAGCGCCCGGTCGACACCAGCCACGCACGCGGGTTAGCCGGCACACCGTCGCGCTGCCATTGCTCGACCGCGGCGATGAATGCATCGTGCAACGCTTCCTCGGCAAGCTCGAAGCCGCCGAGCAGACGGATTAACGTCGCGAGCACGCGGCGTGACTCGGTGCGGTAGATGGCATCCACCACTTCGCGCACCTGGTCGGTGGCATGCACGTTCAAAGCAGAGCCTCGTTCAGTTATTACGCAATGCCATAATAATCCACCTGCCGTTCGTATGATCGGCACGGCTTTTTTACCAGACCAGGGGCAACAGGTGGCGACGCTTACTTCATCTGCTTTTGAGCGCGAGAACTGGAACAGCGGTAAACGGGGAAACAGCGAGATACCGCTAAGAGACGGTAACAAAATGAAAATACGGTGCCACGTTTCCCTCATCCCTACCCTTCTCCCGGGGGGAGAAGGGCTTAAAACCCCTCTCCCCCTGGGAGCGGGGTTGGGGTGCGGGAAACGGTTAGCTCGATGCTGGTTTCATTTTGTTACCGTCTTAAAAAAAACTGGGCGCCCACGACCGGACGCCCAGTAACTACCGTATTAAATCTACTTCTTCCGATTCATCACTTTACCGCCCATATCCTTACACTCGTCCTCGCCCATCGACGTCCAACCCTGCCCCTTGCACGAGTTCTGGCCTTTGCACGAGTTGTTGGCGGTCTTGCACTCGGAATGGCCCTTACACGAATTGACGCCTTCGCACATTACCTTTTCGCCAACGGCTTCTTTGGCAAACGCGGTCGTCGACAATGCAGCAGTGGCGAACAGGCCGGCAGCAGCGGTGGCAAGCGCAAAGCCGGTGAGTTTTCTGGCAGTTAACATGTGTTATCTCCTTCGGTGGTTGGTTGAAAAGTTTGAGGTGGATTAATTAGTACGCAATGAGACCATTAGCACCGGCAGGCAGGCCCGCGACTGTACCGACGCTGGACAATTTACCGTCGTGATCGACGCGGAAACCGCTGATGCTGCCGTTGCCGCTGTTACGCGAATACAAGAACCGACCGCCGCGCGTCAGCGCGAGATCTGTCGGCGCGGTACCGGCGCCAACATCGGCAGTACGGCCGTCGCTATCGAGCAGCGTTAATTGGCCGGTGCCGTCGACCGCGAAGCCGGTGATCGTTCCACTGCCGGTGTTCGAGGTATAGGAGAAGTGGCCCCACAAATTAAGACAACCCGATAAGTGAAGTTTCTGCTCCAATAACCGAGGCCGCAAGGCTTCATCATCATCCGGAGCACGAACAATGAGAAGACCCCGAAGAAACCACACCGCCGCCTTCAAAGCCAAG
>JACQFZ010000006.1 GCA_016199745.1 Gammaproteobacteria bacterium | reverse complement strand
CTTGTTACACTGCATCGGGGCTGATCCTCTTTGGTTATCGTTGTACGGACTCGACAACCGTAGGATAGCGCGAGGAGGTTTCAGCCCTCTTCCTATCTTCCCGATGGATAAAGTGATTTGCTTAAAGCAGTGCCATTGGGCAGCGTCCCTTTTTAGCGCCCCTCTCCTATACGAGAGGGGCGCAACCGATATACCGGATTCCTACTCGTTCACGATTTGCTCGAACCCGCCCCAGAACATACGCTTGCCATCGAACGGCATCTGCATGTTGGCCATGGACGAATCTTCGCTCATCTTTTTGTTGGCGGCGTCGCGTGTCTTCTTATCCGGATACTCGATCCAGCTGAAGACCGGCGTCTCGTCTTCATGTGCCTGCGTGGCCCTGTAGAAATCTGTCAACACGCCTTTCGGGACGTCATCGCCCCAACATTCGACGCAGCGTGTCGCGCCTAACTTTTTAAAATAACCCGCCATTTCCTTCGCATGGTTTGCAAATTCGTTCTTGTTGGTGGTCGGTACGGCGGCGACGAATCCTTCGATGTAGGGCATTGCGCTTCTCCTTGATGGTTGACGGTCGCCCATTAGACAGATAATTCGTGATACCGGCATGACGGCTTCGGTGATAGTCGTCGAGAACCAACAGCTAATGTATGTCAATCATGGCGTATCATGAGCGCGATGAGCCCAATCCTTCTCACCACTATTAATGCGCAATACATTCACGCGTCCCTTGGACTGCGCTATCTGCTGGCCAATCTTGGCGAGCACCGTGCCGATGCGAAGCTTCTTGAGTTCACGCTCGAACAACGGCCCATCTATATTGTCGAGTCGCTGCTCGCACACAACCCGACGATCATCGGACTGGGCGTGTATATCTGGAACGTCGTGCAGACGACCGAGGTGGTTGCGCTGCTAAAAACAGTGCGGCCGGAAGTGCTCGTGATAATCGGCGGGCCGGAGGTGAGCTACGAATGCGACGAGCAGCGGATCGTGCAGCTGGCCGACTACGTGATTACGGGCCAAGCGGACCTGGCGTTTGCGGCGCTCTGCAAAAAGTTGTGTGCCGGTGAACGGCCTGCCGAGAAGATCATTCAGGCGCCGGTACCGGAAATGGAAGACCTGGCTCTTCCATATCGCGAGTACACCGATAAAGACGTCGCCAATCGTCTTATCTATGTCGAAGCGTCGCGCGGCTGTCCGTTCAAGTGCGAGTTTTGTTTATCGGCGCTCGACAAGACGGCGTGGCCGTTTCAGCTCGAACGATTCCTGGCGGAAATGCAGCGGCTGTTCGACCGGGGCGTGCGCCATTTCAAGTTTGTGGATCGCACCTTCAATCTCAACATCAAAACGAGCCTGCGCATTCTGGAATTCTTTTTGGAGCGGATGACGGAGGGAACGTTCATCCATTTTGAATTGATCCCCGATCACTTGCCCGATGCGCTCAAAGAAACGATTGCCAAGTTTCCGGCCGGATCCCTGCAGTTTGAAATCGGCATTCAAACCTTCAACCCGGATGTGCAACAAGATATCTCGCGCAAACAGAACAACGAGAAAGCGGCGGAAAACATCCGTTGGCTACGCGAGCATACTCATGCGCATTTGCACGCCGATCTCATCGTGGGTCTGCCAGGAGAGACGGTCGAGAGTTTCGCAAAAGGTTTCGACAAGCTGGTGCAATTGGCGCCGCACGAGATTCAGGTTGGCATTTTAAAGCGCCTGCGCGGCGCTCCCATCGCGCGCCATACGCAAGCGTTCGACATGCGCTACAACCCGCAACCGCCGTACAACATCTTGTCGAGCGCCGAGATCGACTTCGCGACGATGCAACGGCTGCAACGCTTCGCCCGCTATTGGGACATGATCGGTAACTCCGGTCGATTCGTGCATACCCGCCCGTTGCTGCTCGCCGACAAACCATTCGAGCGTTTTTTGACGTTCAGCGATTGGCTATTCGCCACGACCGGGCAAACGCATCGCATCGCCCAGGATCGGTTGTACGAGTTCGTGTTCGACGGTCTCATCACTCTATTCGGTGTCGATATCGGTGCTGCACGCGAGCTGCTATCGCGCGACTATTTGGAAACCGGCGCCCGTGGCTCACCGAAATTTCTAACGCGCCCGCCGGCAGTTACCGCAACGGCAACCACTGCAAAAAGCGCTCTTTCACAGCGACAAGCTCGGCATCGTCGGGCGTAGCATTAGCCGCCAAGGGAAACCGCTAGCGAGCGGTTGGATAAAGGGCCGGAGGATCAAGCGGGCATCGCTCCGGTTCGTCCAATAGCTAGCCACGGCTTCGCTTTAAGGGGCGAAGCGACTAAAAATAACGGAAAGGTTGTCGTGGCCGTCCTTGTCAGATGCGATAACGAGGTGGCCTGCACCATTCATGGCTATCGCCGGATCGAGCGATCCGTACGTCCACGCTTGAATTAAATGTGGTCCGTGCCATGTGCCATCGAAGTAGTAGCCGATGAAGTCTTCCGTCTGATTTTCGACGGTGATAACAAGGAACCGTCCCGCGTTGTCTGCAAAGACGGGTGCCCGCTCAAAGGACGTTGCATTGGTATCTAGCGGCTGCGGGGCGTTCCAGCTAACGCCATTGAAGTACGCGCCATATACTATGTCGCTTGTCGCGGATGATTCCAGCCAAGTACTCGTTGCGGTGCCAGTGTTTGTGATCGCTGCGCTGCCCCAACTGAAGCCTCCGGGTCCGTCAATGTCGGAGGCAAAACTGGTCCACGATGTACCGTCAAAGTGAAAGTGACTTAGGATATTTGCGTTGTGGTCAACGTAATCTGCTGTGCCGCTCGCATTGAAGAAAAGCGTCCCAACCGAAACGAAGGGGGCGGGCGGCGGAGCGAGGTTGGACCAAGCGGATCCATTCCATATCTGCGATCCATTTCCTGCCAATACCATCACCTCATTGTTTTTATTCACCGCGATGTACGCAAGGAGTCCTAACGCGTCAAGCTCATCGATATCGACAAGACCGCTACTGTCGAAGCGGGCGACATTAATATGATTGTTGCTGGCAGTGAAGGCCACATACACCACGCCCCGGCTGTCGACTCCAATTATTTTTGATTTGCGGGCGAGATGCGGAAAGGCAATCTTGAGGTCGACTGACCCTTCTAGCATGACGGTGGAATAGGTCCAGGCGTTTCCATCAAAATAGGCGAAACCAAAGTGGTCGCCGTTACTATTCCGCTCACCACGGAACACGACACCGCCCATGCCACTTTCGTTTACTACTACCTGATGTGTCTTACCGGTCCAAAGTGCGTACTCACCTGGTGTCGCGAGTTCCATAGTTGCAGCTTGGGTTGTTCCATCGAAAGACGTTCCGTAGAGATAACCACTTTCTGAGTAAACAAGAAGAGTCTTGCCCGCTTCGTTGACGGCGAGTTCAGGGTTATAAAAGAGACCATCTTGGAAAGAGCCGATCGGAACGGTGGTGAGCGATTGAAATGCACTGGACGGTGTAGGTGTCTGTGCCGGCGAATCGCCGCTGCTACCTTCACTGCTACCTTCGTCGCTACTTCCGCCGCAAGCGGCGACCGTAAAAATCAGACCAAACAAGAGATGCCGGACAGACAACGTCTTCATTATCCCCCCAATCGGGCTTATTATTTATTAGTCAGCAAAGTCTGCCTGTTCTTAATGGCGTTTGCTACTGGAAATAGGGGCATGTGAACCTGAGACAAGCCTTTGTCGTTTTCAGTCCCTAAAAGAAGCAATCCGATCCGATTCCTCCCTCCCATATCGATAATAAGAGGAGCCAATCATGCGATCCGGCAATCCCGTATTAACCGATAAAATATTCCGCGGACTCCCGCGTTTGGGCGACGCGATGACGTTAGGCGGAACGGTAAACCGCACCGCCATCATGTTCGTGCTGGTGTTAATTACCGCGGGGCGGACCTGGAACCAGCTTATGTAGGGCGCAATGATTTGTATTGCGCTGGAAGCTATTACTCAGTGCCATTGCACTCCGACCCTGAGGTTTCCCCACAATTCATTCCGGAATTCCCAGTTCCGCTAGCCACCACTGCGGTGGCTGCGTGAACACGCACCACAGATCACGCGTTGAGATTTGGGTCCATCGTTGGCGCAACGCTTCCCAACCGATGCGAAGCAACGAATAGTGACGTCGCGGGCGCTGGCTGACGATGCCGCCGTAACGTATCACCGACGACGCATTGCCGGTGAGGGCGCTGAGCCAAGCGACAAACGTGGCGAGCGCGTGCAGCAATAACAACACGGCCAGTCGTTTGTCGCGGCGAGTAAGGCTGTCGCCAACGGCGCAACCATAGCGATCGCATTTGAGATCCCGGAAGCTCTCCTCAATCTGCATACGCTTGGCGTAAATGGCCACGATCTGCGGGTGACTCACTTCGGTGAGCGAGGTTGCCAACAACCACGGCTCCCGGGCGCTTTGCGCGGCCTTGAGGTTCTGACGTGAGCGTGCCCGTTGGCCGCGGCGCGTGAGCGCCTTACGCCCGCGACGGGGCTTTCGCACCAAGATCAAATCACATTGCCACGGCGCATTACGCACGAGGCGTGCCGCCGTAAAACGTTTCGGTTGGGGGCGCGCCACGGTATGTAGTGAACGGTTAGTGATCCACCCGCCGTCCTCTGCCAACTGCACGTAGGTGCGGTGACGCACGCGCCCGACATAATCCCAACCGAGTTTCGTGACCGCTCGAAACCACGGTGCCCGGAAACCGGCATCGGTGACGAGGATCGGTTTGACCGCGGGCGGTAGCAACGCTTTCAATCGACGCAGAAATGCCCGCTCCACTCGCGCCGAGTTCTTCTCGCGCTCGGGATGGATCGTCTCAAGAACGGTGAGCGTGCGGCCCCCGACCGGAATGCCGGCGCGCAGCAGATGCAGGCTCCCATCGGTTTTAAGATCGGACCAGTCGATCACGAGGATCGGCCGATCACCGCGCACGAGCCAGCGCGCCATGGCCGCGTAGCAGCGTTCGCTTTCTTCGATCAGATGCGCATTGCCGAGCAATCGATCGAGACGCTTCAGTGGGGCGCGCACACGGGAGGCTCCCGGCCACGCACGCGCCAACTCCATCAGAATCAATCGACGACTACAGATAAGCGCAGCGACCGCGCCGAGTAATACGCGGGTACGGGCCGCGTGCATCTGCTGAAAGACATCCGACAAGCACTTCTGCAATACGGCGACGGCGTGCAGGGTGAGGAGACTCCCTTCACGGTGTGGTAACCCGAAGGGTGTCAGAAAACTCGCCATGCACGCACTGTCTTTCGGGAAGTTATCGGGTAACTTGTTGAATTGTTGTTGAGGAATGTGGGGAAACCTCAGACTCCGACCCCTATCTAGTTTTTCATTGAGTCGCACCGCCTTTTCTTCGGCCTGTTTGCGTGCGGTGATATCGGTAATAAAGCCTTCGAGATATTGCAGCTCATCCTCGCCGGGCTTCAGTTTCTTTTTAATTCCGCGTGGGCAGAAAAGCGTTGCCCACCCTACATGGAATTATTTTGAGTGACTGCTCTTGCGCTTGAGTAAGCGCCATTACAACCCCTCCAGCTCGCTCCGACCAAATTAGAAGTTTCCGCGTGTTACCATTCTCGGCGCAACGTAATTGCCAACTTACATAACAATTTCCGAGGTCCATAATAATGACGGCGTCCCCTAAAGCAGTATCTCCAGTCACGCTCGCCGTCATAGGCATCGGCGCTGTCCAAGGCGGTTGGCTTTGTTGGCTCCAATGTAGCGCCGACCTGGCGACGGGGACCTCAAGCTGGCCCGGAAGCAATCCTGTTTGGCTATTGGCACTTCTCGCCATTGGTATCTTTGTTCCGACTAGCGCCCAACTTTTATTGATTGATAAGTTTCGCGGACATATCGCTGGGTTGGCGCTCGCGGTGTTTGCGGCCGTTGTCGCTATGCTTGCTGCTTATCAAGGCGCTATTACGCCGCCGCTTGCCGGTGACGAATTTTCTTATTTTCCGTTCTGGACAGCGCTGGCGGTGATCTGGTTCATCGCATTACCGTTCCTGCAAGCGCGCCTGGCGACGAACACCTGGACGCATTACGGAACGTTGTTTCGGTATTCCTGGCAAAACGCATTTTTTTTGGCCGAGGCGGCGCTTTTTACCGGCGTTTTCTGGTTGTTGCTGTTGTTGTGGGCGCAGCTGTTTTTGCTCATCGACATCACCTTTTTCCGCGAGTTGTTTCTTCGGCCGGCGTTTTCACTTCCGGTCAGCGCTATTGTATTTAGCGGTGCGTTGACGCTAGTCGCCGCGCGCGAGGACGTCGCTCTTGTTTTGCGGCGCCACGTGCTCGGGATCTTCCTCTGGTTGCTGCCGCTGGTGGCGTTCATTGCCGCCATTTTTCTTATTGCGTTACCGTTCCAGGGTTTGTCGTATATCGGTAAAGCAGGCATCTCGACCGGGATCATGCTGTGGACGATCGCGTTTTTGATTAAGTTCTATAACGCTGCCTATCAAGATGGCGAGACACCACCGCCATATCCGCTGCTGTTGCGCAACATGCTGCGTGTCGCCGTAGTGACACTCATCGCGCTGGCGTCGCTCGGCATCTACGGTCTGAGTATTCGAATTTCGCAGCATGGTTGGTCGGTCGAGCGCGTTTGGGCGGTGACAGTGGCGGTGTTGGGTCTGCTATACGGCGTGGGCTATGCAGCAGCAGCGTGGCGTCGTGGGCCGTGGATGCATGCGATCGGCAAGACGAACCTGCGCATGGCGCTCGTCTGCCTTGGCGTTTTGTTGTTGCTGCTGAGTCCAGCGCTGAGCCCGTACAAAATTTCCCTGAACAGCCAAATCGCTCGGCTTATGGACGGACGTACCCGCGCGACCGATTTCGATTACGCTTATTTGCGCTTTTCGCTGGGCAAGCCGGGCCACGATGCATTGACGGCGTTATTGCAAAACCAGACGCACGCGGATAAGGACGTTCTGCATGAGCGTGCCGCCGCCGCTTTGGCGATGGAGAATCGGTGGGACATCAGTCCTGTTAATGTCGGCGTCGACGAAATGGTGCGACGATTAGTTGTCGTGCCGGCGGGGGCGGTCATCGATCCCAGTTTTATCGAATTCCTTAAAGCCAATCGCAATACTTTCGAATACACCGCGGCAATCGTTCCATCATGCGGGCGCCAAGCCAAAGAAAAAGCATGTAAAGTTTTTTCGGTTGATCTCGATGGTGACGGTGACTTAGAGATATTGGTGGGCTCTGGATGGAGTGCGTCGGTCTTTAGCAGAGATAAAGCGACGTGGAAACGCATCGGCGACATCGACCTGCGGAATGAAGATATCGAAGGAGCGCTGGCGCTCGGAAACTTCAAGCTTGTCACGCCGCAATGGAAGGATTTGAAAATAGGTGGCCGGCGTTATCACGTCGTGCCGATCGATTAATAAAAAAGCCAGCGGGCCCGACACCATTGCCGGGCCCTTTTCGTTTCGAGCAGCTAAAGGGGTTGGAGTGACTACCCAACCCCTTTGTTCTTACTTACTATCTAAAGAAGTAACCCCTGTCTGATCCATCGAATTGATCAGTCAGCATGCAGCACTTTTTGAAATCTGCGATTGGATCCGCATGGACATGGGTCGTTTCGTCCGAGTTTCTCTAACAATTCCTTATTACCGTGTACGACGCGATTGCCGCGCCTAACGCGTGCTTCGGATGGGAAACCTTTCTTGCGTTTACTCGTGACCTCGAAACCAATGTTCGAGATGTTCGGGTTTGATTTTCATGGCACACCTCCAATAAAGCGGGTTCGGCACAATTACCGGACCCTTTTCATTTCCAATCGCAGCAAAAATTCGACGTTTAGCCGTTACTCCGACCTCACGTTAATCTTCACCACGTCCTTCAACACACCTTCCAAACCACCGAAGACGGTGAGCTTATCGATCTTGTCGGTCACCTTCTCGAGCACTTCCAGCTCCTTCAGGCGCACGAGGATCGGGTTTTCGCCCATCAGCTTCGCGGTGTTGAGCAGCGAACGGGTTGCGGCGGTTTCCTCGCGGCGCTTGATGATGTTCGCCTGCGCCGCCTTTTCCGCTTCCACTACCTGGTTCAAGATGGTCTTCATCTCGCCCGGCAGGATCACGTCCTTGACGCCTACGCTCTTCACCTCGATACCATGTTCGGCAACCTTGCCGCGCACGTCCTCGTAGATCACGCGATCGATCTCGCCCTTGTCACCCAACAACGCGTCCAAGGTGCGAGTACCGATCGCTTGCCGAAGCGCGAACTGCAACTCGCGGTACAGGTAACCGCTGAAGTCGGCGAGATCCTTACGCGCCTTCACCGCATCGATGATCTTGTACGCACCCGACAGGTTCACACGCAGGCTGACCTTGTCCTTGGTCAAAATTTCCTGACCCTGGACTTCCATGGTCTGCACACGGGTGTCGACCTGCTCAACCTTGATGTTGCGGTTGAACTTCCAGAACGCATACAACCCCGGCTTCAAGGTCTTGATCAGCTCACCGTCGACAAACAACATACCGATGAACTGCTCCGCCACTTCGACCGGGTACACCGCATCGGTCACCGCTTTCAACAACTCGCCCGCACGCGCACGCGCGACCAACGCGACCTTGTCACGCGGCACTTCGTAGTCGGTGTCGATCTTCACGACTTCGATACGGACATCGACCGGACCGCGCCAGTACAACTTACGGATCGCCGGCGCCAGAACACTAGTCAGCTTACCGTTCTTGTAAACCAAGCCAACCTCGCGCTCACCGAGCTCGATCACCTGAAAGTACTCCGCACACAGCACGGCCATGTCCTTCACCAGTACATCGGCCCGCGGGTGTTCGAATTCCGGAACGGAGATGTCATACAGCTCGACCTTCACACGGCCCATAAGGTCCATGATCCAGTACACGCCCGGTTCCAACACCTTCACGATGCTACGGTCCTTCAGGATCAGACCACGCTCGTGCTGCGCGATCACTACGCGCTTAATACCCAACATTGTTGTTCTCCTTTGTGACACGATTGATTGCGTGGCTCGTTTCTCACTCGGTACTCGAAGCGTTCGCTTCAAGTCGCCACACCGACGCCGTTACGTTTTCATGCTTCATCTCCTCTTGCCCTCTCGCGGAAGGCGAGGGGATAAAAAAGTGGGAGCACCCCACGCCGACATCGCGGATCGCGACGGGGCCGCGCATCGTGCTTGCGCTTGGTGTCGCACCTCCATCGATAAATGAACCCTCCCGATTCTGACCATCGTCTTCAGTGCAACACCTTGCGCTCGCCGGTGTCGCGGTTGCGCCGCGTTCAAGACGGCATCAGCGCTGTGATCGCTGCTTCCCGAGCCGACTGCTCTCGCTCACAGCTTTCACCGGAATGCTCCCGGCCACTGCTTTACGACTATGGTGGAGTCGAACCACCTCGGCTTTCGCCTTTTCCAACGTCAGCTTTCAAAGCTGGTGAGAGCGGGAGTTGAACCCGCGACAGCCGATTTATGAGATCGGTGCTCTAACCTACTGAGCTATCTCTGTGTCGAAACGCTTACATTCGTTCTGTATACGCCGTGCAATCGTTGCCTAAGCATTGGCGCACAGGACCGGCCGTTTGAACCGGAGCCGCCGAACGGATGCAGCCTTCTCAACTCATTTCGCGCGACACCACATCGCGCCAAAGCTTGGTACGCCTGGAGAGATTCGAACTCCCGGCCTCCTGATTCGTATTCAGGTGCTCTTCCAACTGAGCTACAGGCATACATCGCAAAGACTTGGCGGCCCGTACGGGAGTCAAACCCGCGACCTGCTGCTCGACAGGCAGCTGCTCTATCGTTGAGCTAACGGGCCTAAATATTTCAGGCAACAAAAAACCCTGGTGCGTTGCCGCGACCAGGGTTCTTTATCCTGGCCGGAAGGCAACACCTGCGCGCCTTCCAGCCAAAATATCGGGAAGGTTTACGTCATGGCGTCCATGCAATCGGGCAAATAGATGCCGTCACGATGATGCAGCGCATCACCTTGTTCGATCGCAGACGCAACGCGCGCGAGTCGTCGGCTCGCAAACGCGGCTGCTATGCAAAATTTGTTTGTATGTGTATTCATAGGGCGCGCGATTATACGGAGGTTGCTTGCTTCGTCAACGTAAAAGATAAAAATCACTTAGACCTTTTACAGACCACTCATGGCAATCGTTATTACTTTTGCGAGCTAAAGAGGTCGGAGTGAAATGGCACTTACTTAAAATTGATTCACCGTCATAACAGCAGCGTTCCCTCTCCCCTTGCGGGAGAGGGGGACCCTTATCAAGGTGATATCACCCCTCTCCCAGACTCTCTCCCGCAAGGGGGGGGAGTATCGGCGGATAGGCTTCGGCTTTTGCTTTAAGTAAGTGCCGTTCGACTCCAACCCATTTTATATCGGGTAACTATTTCAAATCCTTTTGCGACCGCAACATTCTGCGTTTGAGCGCGTAGGTATTTTTTCGATCCGCAAGTTTTTCGAGTACCGCTAGCCTTTGATCGGTGGAGTAATTCTGCCAACCCAGAATTTCTTGAAGTGTGCGATAGCACCCGAGGCAAATGTCGGTTTCGGGGTCGAGTGTGCATCGGCGGATGCACGGTGATTCGGGTTTAGTAGAAGACATGATGGCAAGTATTCTCGGGGACGAGCCACGTCCTTGCTTGGTAAATTTGGTTAACACTTTCAATTTGCATTTTCTAAAGATAGCAGGGGAGCGGAGACCAAAAAGACTACGGATCGATCCAGCGAATCAAGGCCTCGACGCCGGTGACGTTGCGAGTCATTGCATCGACCTTCGCCTGGTAATGCAGCGCAAATTCATGGTTCTCGGTGGCGCGCCGCAAGCGACTCTCGAGGGCCAGCTTCTCACTGGCACGTTCGGTCATCACTCGCGTGTAAAAAAGATAACGTTCGCCACTGGACTTGGCTTCCTTCAACGCCGCTTCCGCGTTGCGAAACAAGGTGTCGGTGTCGGCACCGTCATTGGGATAGAGTGCGATACCGACCCTAGCGGCAATGTGTAGCTCGGTGTCGGCGAGCTGAAACGGTTGGGTGACACACTGCACGATGATCTGGTGGGTCGTGCTGATGGCGTCGTGTTCGTTACGCGCCTCCGGCAGCACGACGACGAAGCGATCGGCGCCGAGGCGCGCCGCGTGATCATCGCTCTTGGCGCTATCGATCAAGCGCTGCGCAAACTCCACCAGTAGCGCATCGCCGGTCCGACGAATGATCGAGATCGATGACACACAAGGCGAAGCTGCTTTGATCGTGGGCGGTGGCGCGCACATGCTGCGTCAGGCGTTCGCAGAAAAGCGTGCGATTGGCGATACCGGTGAGAGAATCGTAGTGCGCCAGATAATTGATTTGCTTTTCCTTTCGTTGCGTCTGCGGCTCGACGGTTGCAATCCACGCGAGTCGAACTTTTCCAGCGACGACGGCGATACGGCACGCCTCCTGGAACAGCTCTTGCTCATTGTGCATACGGACACCACCCGTAGACGCGATTGAGCCGCACGACTTTTTCCTCGGCCTGTTTGCGTGCGGTGATATCGACGTGTGCGCCGAGCAGGCGTATCGGCGTCGCCTGTGCGTCGAGCTGCATACCTGCCTGCGCCAGGATCCAGCGGATGTGGGGAGAGAGATTCGCAGCTTTTGCCGAATATTTGTAATGTCTCCGTGGGCTACCCGCACTTTCTCGGACGCCTCCGGGCTACCATCGGTAGAGCAGGTTTTCAGTAAACCGTTACTTGAGATGAAACTGAAACTTCGTCCCGCCGACTTCAATAATGTCGCTATCCTCCAGCAACACGCCTTCAGGCGGCATCGGTTCGCCGTTGAGCTTCACTGCGCCCGGTTCAGCCTCGGCTTCAAGCAGGTAACGGTCTGATATACGCGTAACCCGAGCCGAGTTGCCACCGGGATCGTCTAGCGTCACGCTTTCCTTGGTCAGTGACACGCGTTTCCCCTTTTCTCTACCTTCGATTCCCTTCAGGTGCGCGAACTGTATCGCCATCGTCAAACCCGGGTCGGCGTATTCCGGAGCGGCGGCGGGTTTGGTGATCGTGGTGGGAGCGGACTCCGCGCGGTACAGCAGCGAGTGTTCGCCGATGATGATGGTTTGGTCGTTAAGGAGCTCGTGCGTTTTTATGCGCTTACCATCGACGAAGGTTCCATTGGTGCTGTCGAGGTCGTATATCGCCGACTTGTTGTCGAAGGTTGTAAGGACGGCGTGCTCGCCGCTGACCGCGGGATCGTCGAGCACGATATCCCCCGTTCTGCGGCCGATCTTCATGCTGCCCTGTTTCAAATTCACTTCGCCGACGATTTTGCCGCGGCATCGAATGACTAGCTTACCCATCTGGACCTTCCTGTCTCGCTGTTTGAAGAAATCGGATTTCGTTCCCAGCAACGTCGATGATATCGCCGTTCTCCGGTAGCTGACCACCTATCAAAACCCGCGCCGGGTCTTGCATGGAGTTATTTGAAAGCCCCGCGATAACGGAAAACACGATGGCTGGGCGAAATGCTAACGTGGGTCCTCAGCTTCTGGCGGGAAGCGGTGACATCGTCATTCATAAACGCGTAGCAACCCAGTCGTGTCATGCAACGCCCGGCTTATTGCCGGGCGTTGTCAGCGGGTCGCTCGCGACCTGGCGCAGGCCGTTAATCGAAATACTAAAAACGCCGTGATCACTTAAGCCCGTTGTCACATTCAGTTGCAGTATTTGCGCGTACGCTTTCACCAGCGTTAACCCTAAGCCGGCATGGTGCTCGCCGGTGCGCGCCGGATCTTTGCGCCATAAGCGATCAAACATCTTGGCGAGATCGGCCCGCAGCAAATGCTCGGCGGTATTGCTCAGCGTCAATGTGACGTCGTCTGATTGAACCGTGATCGAAGCGGTTATTTCGCTATCCGGCCGACTGTAAGCGACGGCGTTAGAGAACAGATTGTTGAGTATTAGCTCGATTTCGGTGACGCTAACTTGGCAACGACAAGCCGTCGGCCCGAGCCGGCGGTAACGAAGTTGTTTCGTTTGCGCTTCCTTTCGTACTCGCAGCCACGCGCCATCCAGCAGATCGGACAATTCCAAGGCCTGATAATCCAACGTCAAAAAATTGCGCTTCTCGCACCGCGTCAACGCCAGCAGATTATTGATGGTGCGCTGCATCTGCCGGCTCGCGCCAAGCACGTCCTGAAAGAAATTCGCCAACAGCTCGCGATCGTCGGGCCAGCGGACCGCGACCTCGGCAAGGTTGTGTAATTCGGCGACCGGCGTACGCAACTCGTGAGCGACGTCGGCGGTGAAGCGCTGCTCGCGTTGAAACGAAAACTCCAATCGCTCCAACAGGTCGTTAAACTGCTCGATCACCGGTCGCAGCTCGCGCGGCGTGTCAACCGCGAGGCGACTACTTAAGAGTGTCGCGTCGAACTGACGTAGTTGCTCGCCGACGTCGTGCAACGGCCGTAGTCCTTTTTTAACCGCGTGTTTCACCACCCAGGCAACTCCGGCAATGATGACGATAACGGCGGCGAGCAACGACAGTTGTTTCATGAGCAACGAACGGTCGAGCGATTCGCGTTCGCGTGCCACCACCAACGTCATGCGCTGTTGCCACGGCATCCCGGTAACCTCGCGCGCCTCTTTGTCGTCGATCTGCGCCAGAAAAACGACTTCGATCGCGCGACCGGCACGACCATCGGGCAGTGTCAGGTCGGAAAAGCGCTCTCCGAGCGGACGGTCGCCGGTATGCGCGAGGTCGTTGGATTTTAATGACCGCGAGCGTTCGAGCACGCTGCCGTCTTTCAACCAGAGCTGAAAGTACTCCGGGTTCGACGAGGTCTCGAATTCCGGCATGAACTCGTCGGCGAAATCCAACTCGACTTCATCGCCGTGTTGCTTCGTGAGTGTGATCAGCGCCCGCGTTTTCGCCAACAGAGTACGATCGAATTCGCTGCTGATCCAATCCACCACGAAATAATCTAGCGCGCCGCCGGCGATTAGCAGGACCGTACCGACACCGGCGATCGTCAGCCGCCGCAGGCGCTGCTCGATCGATGGCTGCCGCTGGCGGTTAGTGGGCATCCACGTAGTAGCCAAAGCCGCGTCGCGTTTTTATCACGTCATCGGCGCCGTACGCCTTCAGCTTTTTTCGCAACGACGACACGTGCACCTCGATGGCGTTACGGCTCACCGGCGAATCGCTGTTATAGAGTTTGCGGACGAGCTGATCGTAATCGAGAACGCGGCCGCGATTCATCATCAAATACTCCAGCAGCGACAGCTCATGTGGCGTCAGCTTGATCAGCGCGCCGGCCAAGCGCAGCTCCTTCAGGGCGGTATTGAATTCGAGCTCGCCCAATTTAAGCAGTGGGCATTTTTTGTCATAGGTACGCCGCAGCAAGGCGGCGATGCGCGCCTGCAGCTCGTCGAACGAGAATGGCTTGACGAGATAATCGTCCGCGCCGAGCTGCAAGCCGCTGATGCGATCCTGCACCTGATCCTTGGCCGACAGTATCAGTACATGCGTTTTAATATGGCGTGCGCGCAGTTGCTGCAGCACCGTCAAGCCATCGAGCTCCGGCAGCATGATGTCGAGCACGATCAAGTCGTAGTCGGCGCCGGTGATGAACCGCAGCGCTTCGCGTCCGTTGGCGACGGCATCGACGGCGTAGCCGAGCTTGGTCAACCCGAGCGTCAGCGATGTTCGTAGCCGCGGCGAATCTTCAGCGATCAGCAGTTTCATATTGTTATAGCGGTCGTCGGCTGTATAACTATCAGCCGAACCTTAAGATTTACTGAGCTCCTAAATTCGGATCCTCAGTTCTCAGCCAATCTTCAGTTGCGTCGTTTAATTTCCCCTTGTTGTTGCCGTCTATTCGCTATTAACCAACGAGGAGATAACAATGTTAAAACGATTCCTGTTCGCGCTTGCGCTGTTGTCCAGCATCGTTATACAGGCGCCGGCCTGGGCGACCGATGATGTCGAACTTTTCGGCTCGTTGCTACACCAGCTTTACCACCAGGACCAGGTGGCCCAGCTTAGCATCGCTGAGATCTTCCTCGAACAGAACTCCACCGACGGCGATACCGAAGTGGTCGTGACCGCCACGGGTGGCGACGAGGGCCTAAAGCGCTTTTGGCTGTTCGCGCCGGATGGCAAGCTGGTCTACGAGTTCAAGTCGCCCAAAAATGGCCGCAATATCGGCGGCCGCGAAATTATCATTGAGTCGCCCGAATCGCCGGACATACAGAAAACGTTGGTGGCTTACCCCAAGGGCATTTACGTCTTTATCGCCGAGTCGGTTAGTGGCCAGTGGCTGTATGGCACCGCCAAATTGAGTCACAAAATGCCGGCCCCGGTTGTTATCACGTCTCCCATCCCCGACAGTTACGTGTCGCGTCATGCACTGACCATCACATGGTCGCCGGTTGTGGGTGCCGCGTCTTATATTGTTGAACTTCAGAATAAAGCTAATGGGCGCAAGCTCACGGTCGACGTTCCCGGCAACCAAACGACGTTTCAGGCGCCGGCCGAGTGGGTGGTGCCTGGTACGGAGTATCAGGTTGGCGTATTCGTGATCAACAATGTGGGCAATAAGGTAACGACAGAATTGACGTTTTTGACCGTACAAGACTAGTTGTCATGGTCGGCGGCGCCGTCTTGCAGCACTGGCGTCTGTGCGGATTCTAGTCGTGATTTGCGAGTAAACCGAAGCGGGCCCGGCATCGTTGCCGGGCCTTGCTGTTTCGTGGTGGTTGAAAGTTATTGCGGTGCAAATATAAAAGTTCCGCCAACCGCCTTCAGCCTCATTCCTGCGGCTCTATGTGATGAATTAACCAATGTTCATCCATCTCTATTCCTACGCAAACTTCTTTGTTCGCAGCCTCCAGGATATGAACGACGATTGGACGGAGCGAAGCGGATGGGCTGAATAACGTTGTGACTTTTGCGGTGGGCGCAATATGGATAACCTCACCGACTTTTCGGCGAATCAGTCGCATGATGGCCTTCGGGGATTTGAACAGAAAGACGCTTGCCTGCGCATTATACCTCCCTATGTGATTTTAAATATTGCGCGATGGTGGCTGCTTGCAGCGGTGGGATCAAGGCACAAAGGTGCCGCGAGAGAATAATAGAGAACAGATCGTGATCTCAAACGATGCAACGTAGCCGTTCTCACGCGACTGTGTCCGTGATCTTTGAAATTTTGTAGACGCATATTCGTCAGCGTTCTGGTGTCGTATCCGTTGTCGATCACCTGCCCTCGTAATACTGAAGGTTACCGTCCATAAAAAATATTCTGAATGGCGAAAGAGTACAAAAAATTAGAACCAGCTAGCAGAGGTAAGCCAACTAAATGCGTCGGAGCGGAATGGCACTTACTTAAAGTAAAAGCCGAGGCGCATCATCGGTTTCCCACCTATACGAAAGTCTATAGATGCACTCGCATCCACTTTTTCTGTGTACGCTACGCTCTTCGACAGAGCGCGTTTACGCGGCGTAATCGCACCGACCTTGGGTTTCGCACACGATCTAATAAGAATGGATGGGACTTATGTCTACACAACGGATAACAACTATTTTCTTGCCCGCTATTTTTCTTGCACTCGTTTTATCAGTATTGAGCAACTATGCCTTCGCTGCCGATGGTCTTCCCGTCAGAGCGGTGACGGCCAGTTCCAACGACGGTAACGTCCCGGCGAACACGCTCGACAACAATTTGACCACTCGTTGGGCCGCCGGTGGCGATGGCCAATGGATTCGATTTGATCTTGGCGCAATCAAAACCATCAACGCCGTTGCAATTGGCTTTTACAAAGGTACGGAGCGCCAAGCCCGTTTCGACTTGAGAGTCTCGAGCAACGGTTCCATTTGGACCACGGTATTCAGCGGGCAGAGCGGCGGTCAAACGCTCGCGCAAGAACGATTCGAATTCGCCTTCGTGCAAGCGCGTTATGTGCGCTACGTGGGTCACGGCAATACATCGAATAACTGGAACAGCTTGACCGAAGTCGATATTTACGGCCCTACGGCCGTTGCGTTAACCGTCGCACGCTCGGGATCCGGCACTGTCAGCTCCGTTCCGGCCGGTATTAATTGTGGTGCGACCTGTAGCGCCACTTATGCGGTTGGCACGAGCGTTACGCTCAGCGCCATACCAGCGAGCGGTTACAGCTTCAGTGGCTGGGGTGGGGCGTGCGCGGGCGTGAGCGCCACCTGCACCGTCGTCATGACGGCCGCGCGCAACGTGATTGCGACGTTTGCGGCGGTACTGCCGCCGAGCAACGTGCAGATCGATTTTACGGCGCCGCTGCAATCGTTATCGCCGCTATCGCTCGGTTCGTGCATCTCGACGTTTGCCGATGGCGGTACCAATCTCATCAAAGGTCCGGACCAGCCGCTGTGGCGGCAATACTTGCAGGACCTTGGCCCGTTAGTTTGGCGCATCCCGCTGTATTACCACGATGGCCAGGTCGGTTCTTCCGCCGGTGGGCTTCACGGCGGCAACGACGGCACGGCCTACATCAACGCCATCAAGGCGATCAGCGGTACGCCGATGATCGCGATCGGCGGATCGACCAACGATAACGACGTCGCCGCGAGCGATGCCGCCAGCCTGGTGCGCTACTTCAACAATGGCGGCGACCAAAACAGCGGGCCGGTGGATTACTACGTCATCGGTAACGAACCGGACAACGACTTCGGTGTCAGCAACTATATTTTCGGCGGCAACGGCAGCTCCGGCTTCCACGCGATCGTCGGCGCCATGCGTACCGCGTCGACACGGCCGCTCACCATTGCCGGACCGGCGCTGAACGCATGGGCCACTTATAAATTTGACGACTTCCGCGCGTTCTTCGCCAATGCCAATGCCGACGTCGATATCGTCGACTTCCACAAGTACGGCGACGGCGCACATTACGACAACCTCAATCGCACCGGCCAATACGCCGACGCTGTGAAGTGGTTGCGCGCCGAGATCGATAGTTCCTTCGGTACTCGCGCGAACACCGTTGCTATCCAAGTCGGCGAGTTCAATTATCATCCGCGTTACGACGGCTGGGCCGATGCGTTCTATACCTCACGCAACTTGGTACACACTGCTTCGGTTATCGGCCAGGTATTGCGCCAAGGCGGACGGGCGTATCAGTTCTCCGACAGCAACGGGCCGCTCGGCTTGATTACCGATGGCACCGGCAACAACGATCAACCCAACGGACAACACGTTCGACTGCCGGCTTACTGGGGCCTGTCGGCATGGACCGGCGGTGCCTGGATGCATCGTTACGGTACGATATTGGTCACCGCCGATACCACGTTGCCCGATGTCGAGGTCTATGCGACCGACAACACCAAGAAAATTATCCTAATCAACAAATCGACCGACACCGACCGCACGGCGACGATTCGGCTTAAGGGGAAAGACAGCGGTATCTATTCCGCCTGGCAGTACGTGCGTGGCATGGATCCCACGGCATTCAGCACCGGTCCGCAATTTCAGCCGCCGGCGCGTATCGCTACTGCCCAATCGTTCGCCGCTGGTGCGTTGCAAATCGACGTGCCGTGGATGAGCGTGGTCGTGATTACGGTGGATTGAAGTTGTTGTCGGCGACTGGATAGAAGAGGGTGGAATGCAATGGGACTTACTTAAAGCAAAAACCAAAACGTATCAACCGCCACTCCCTCCCCCGCAGGGGGAGGGCGGGGTGGGGCGGGTTTTTTTGCAGTAGCGATCACAACCCACCCCCATCCTGTCCTTCCCCCTGAAGGGGAAGGGACCTGCTAATAAGTTCGGGGTCGGTCAGTTTAGTAACACAGTCGAGTTAAGTAAGTGTCATTCCACTCTGACACTTTAGCCGCAGCCGCGTGCTTTTGCCTCTAGCGCGCCCCAAATCGGCGCGCTAGTCTGCGAGACCACATCCATCTATCTAGAAAACATGTCTTCTGCAGATGCACCGTGGCCGAGTCTGCCATTCGCAGAATGGAACGACACCCGCGAGACGCTCCATCGCTGGACGCAAATCGTCGGCAAGATTCGCCTACGACATGTGCCGGCACTTAATCATTCGTGGCAGGCCACACTCGATCTAACCGCACGTGGTCTGACGACATCGTTGATGCCACACGGTGCCGCGCTATTCCAAATCGATTTCGATTTCGTCGACCACCATCTGCTCATCCGATCGAGCGACGGCGCTGATGCGACGATGACGCTCAAGGCGCGCTCGGTCGCCGATTTTTATGATGAGCTCATGCAAACGCTCGAAGCGCTCGGTCTTGCGGTTCGTATTCACATGAAGCCGAACGAGATTAAAGACGCGATTCCGTTTGACAAAGACGAGGTGCACGCGGCCTACGATCCCGAGGTCGTTGCGTGCTGGTGGCGCATCGTCGCGCAGTCGGCATGTGTCTTACAAAAGTTTCGGGCGCGCTTCGTCGGTAAGGCGAGCCCGGTACATTTCTTCTGGGGTAGCTTTGATCTCACCACCACACGCTTTTCGGGCAAGCGCGCGCCGTTGCATCCGGGTGGTCTAACGAACCTGCCGGATCGGTTTGCGCATGAGGCGTATTCGCATGAAGTCAGTGGTTGTGGATTCTGGCCAGGCGGGAGCGTTGCCTCGTTTCCGCTTTTTTACGCGAACGTTTATCCCGAACCCGCCGGCTTTTCGTCGGCGACGGTTCGGCCGGTAGCGGCGTTCTATCACGCCGCCACTCATCAATATGTATTGCCGTACGACGACGTGCGCAACGCACGCTCGCCGGAGACGTTATTGCTTGAGTTCATGCAAAGTACGTACGAAGCGGCCGCAAACTTAGGCGGTTGGGATAGATCGTTATTAGAACGACCGCGGGAAATCGAGTCTGATATGAGTGAACTAGGGCCGGAGTGATTTAAAAATAGAGAGTGCAGCAAGCCAATCGCGTTAAAACAATAGAAAATTCTATCAATCGGGATACCTGCCTATACTTCTAGCTAGAGTATTCGATTCCGGAGGGGGATATGTTCGGACAATTCGCCGCCTATCTTGTACGCGCGATGGGGCGGCCCTTCACCAAGGCACGTGACCGCGCTCGCATCGACGATGCGCTCAGGGTGCTCACCCACCGCCGCCGTCGCACGCCATCAACCGCGTCCACGGCGCCGATGCCTCGCCGTAGTGCGAACGCGCTTTCGGTAATTCTGCTCGAGCTGGATTATGACGATGCCAGAATAGGGGCATCTAAAGACAAGCTGCTGCGCGCGTTTGCCATTGACCTGCGTGCCAAGCTCCGCGCGATGGACAGCTCGCGGCATTATGAAGGCACCAAGTTCTTGGCGATTCTGCCGGAGACCGATAGCGTCGGCGTGCAAATCGTCGCTGCCCGGATTCAAAAGAGCTTGGCACAACTACATATGGAAGCTTGCATGGGAGTAGTCACTTTCAATGCGTCGCAGTTTGCACAGATTGCCGTCGCCCGGCGCGGCAAGCATCTGATGGCGACAGCGGAGCGAGCTCTTAAAGCGGCAAAGGCCGCGGGACGCAATCGCCTGGTTTATAAAAATAAACTCTAAAACTGGTGCTGCGTGACCGTAGACCCGGCACTACGTACGACGACGTGCGGAGCACCGTATCGACGGTTTATATACCCTAGCCCTCGCCTCCGGGGGAGAGAGGATAAGAGGCAATAGCGCCACTCGAAAGTTGTTAAGGCAGTGCCATTGGCCTCGGTCCGTTGCTTACAAAAACATCCCGCCCGACGCCTCGATTCGCTGGGCGTTGATCCAGCGGCTGTCTTCCGAAAAAAGCGAGGCGATAACGCCGCCGATATCGTCCGGAACACCGACGCGGCCGAGAGCGGTTTGCGCAGCGAGAAAGTGGTTAAGTTGTTCGTTGTCGCGCACGGCGCCGCCGCCGAAATCGGTTTCAATCGCGCCGGGTGCAACGACGTTGACGGCAATACCGCGTGCGCCGAGCTCTTTGGCTAAATATTTCGTCAATACCTCGACCGCGCCCTTGATCGCGGCGTAGGCGGCATAACCGGGTAACGCGAAGCGGGTTAGGCCGGTGGAAATATTGACAATGCGGCCGCCGTCGGCCAGCAATGGCAGCAGCCGTTGCGTGAGGAAGAAAACGCCTTTGAGATGAATGTTCACCAGCTGGTCGAACTGCTGTTCCGTAGTTTCGGCCATGGCGGCATGGATACCGATGCCGGCGTTGTTGACGAGAAAATCAAAACTGTCGCGATTCCATTTTTCTTTCAGGATGCGTTTAACGTCGGCGGCGAACGCCGCGAACGATTCGCTCCGAGAAACGTCGAGTTGTACCGCCACCGCTTTTACGCCGTGTTGCTCGATCAACGATACGGCTTCATCGGCTTCTTCGCGTTTGCGATGGTACGTCAGAATTACACTGATACCCTTCTGCGCCAACGTTAACGCCGTGTTCTTGCCCAGTCCGCGGCTAGCGCCGGTCACGATCGCGATTTTCATAGAGCCTCCTCTAGTTCGTTAAGTCAGTTGACGAGGCCAGGATGACGATTTCGAGCGCTTGGATAAACCGGCCATTTCTGATAACACTGTTCAGCGATTACGAACAATCAGGGGGGCGCATGGATAGATTGGATGCGATGCGGATCTTCGTGCAGGTCGCCGAACTCGCGAGTTTCACACGTGCCGCCGAAGTGCTCGGCATGCCGAAGGCGAACGTGTCGACAGCTGTGCAACAACTCGAAGCGCAGCTGGGTGCGCGCCTGCTGCACCGAACGACGCGCAAGGTACAAACAACACAGGATGGAATGGCGTTCTACGAACGCTGCCGTGATTTACTCGCCGATGTCGGCGACATAGAGTCGATGTTTCAACGCGGCGCGGCGCATGTGACCGGCCGGATTCGCGTCGATATGTCGAGCGGCATCGCCAAGAATCTAGTCATTCCAAAATTGCCCGAGTTTCTCGCAAGGCATCCGGGTATCGAGGTCGAGCTGAGTTCCATCGATCGGCGGGTGGACTTGGTCCATGAAGGTTTCGACTGCGTGATCCGCGTCGGCAAACTTGCCGATTCTGGATTGATTGCGAAGCGGTTGGGACAATTCACGATTATCAACTGCGCGAGCCCAAAATATCTCAAGCAATACGGTCGGCCGCGAAAGCTCGGTGATCTCGAAAATCATCGACTGATTCACTACGTTCCTATCCTTGGCACAAAACCCGATGGCTTTGAGCACTTCGATGGTCAACGCTATGCGACCGTCGAGATGCAAGGGGTGGTAACGGTCAACAACAGCGACGCCTATCTTGCCGGTTGTTTAGCGGAACTTGGAATCATCCAAGTTCCGTCCGTCGGCGTGAAATCCCATCTTAAAGATCGTCGCCTGATTGAAATTCTTCCGAAGTATCGCGCTGAGCCGATGCCCGTGTCGCTGGTATATCCACATCGTCGGAACGTGGCACGACGGGTGCAGCTGTTTATGGCGTGGATCGAACAGATCATGACGACGTATGTAAGTTAAAAGTAGTTGGATGTTCGTGCGGCCAGCGATGGCCTAGAGTGAATCTAAAAATAGCCAGAAGAAACGATCCCAAGCAGGCTACATTATAAAAATGCACGGCGCCTATAGCTATCGAACAGATTCCGCCGTACCCGATTTCCCAGACGATCGTCCCCTTATCGTTTTCGACGGCTATTGCGCGCTTTGTTCCGGTTGGGCGCGCTTCGTATTGTGTCATGACCGAAAAAAACTCTTTCGGTTGTTGCCGGCACAGTCGGTGCTCGGCCGCGCCATTTACCTGCACTATGGACTCGATCCGGAAGATTACGAGACGAATATTCTCATTGCCGATGGTCTCGCTTGGTTTAAATCGGAAGGCTCGATTCGCATGGCGCAGGCGCTCGGCTTTCCGTGGTCGCTCACGGGTATGTTGCGAATTTTGCCGTTAGCGATACGAGACCGGCTTTATGCCTTCATCGCGCGAAATCGGTTGCGTCTTTTTGGGCGTAGGACAACGTGCTATCTCGTTGAGCCTGGTCACGAAGATCGGTTCTTGCGATAAGGGCTACGCCATTGCGTATTCTCATTCTCGGCGGTTACGGCACCTTCGGCGGGCGCCTGGCGCAGCTCCTCGCGGATGAGCCGCGGCTGACGCTGTTCATTGCCGGTCGCTCGGCGCAAAAGGCCAAGACATTCTGCAACAGTCTGCCGTCCGGCGCGCACAAGATCGCGTTGTCGTTCGAGCGCGATGGCGATATCGACCGCCAGCTTGCAGCGATCAAGCCGGATGTAGTGGTCGATGCCACCGGGCCTTTCCAATCGTACGGCGATCATCCCTATCGCGTCGTGCAGGCGTGTCTCGCGCTTAAGATTCACTACCTTGATTTGGCGGACGGGTCCGATTTCGTCAAAGGCATTTCTCAATTCGACACAGCGGCCAAAACACGAAATGTTTATGTGTTGTCGGGCGTCAGCAGCTTTCCGGTATTAACGGCGGCAGTCGTGCGACGGTTGTCGCATGACATGATACGCGTCACCGCGATCAAGAGCGGAATCGCGCCGTCGCCGTATGCCGGCGTTGGCTTAAACGTCATTCGCGCGATCGCTAGTTATTCCGGTCAGCCGGTGACGTTGGTCCGCGGTGGCCGCAAGGCGCGAGGTTATGCGCTCACCGAGACGATGCGCTACACGATCGCACCGCCGGGACGTTTGCCGTTACGAAATATCCGTTTCTCGTTGGTCGATGTTCCAGATCTGCAGACATTGCCGGACTTATGGCCAGAGTTAGATTCGATTTGGATGGGAGCGGGTCCAGTTCCGGAAATCCTGCAGCGAATGCTGAATGGATTGGCGTGGTTGGTGCGTTTAAAACTTTTGCCGTCGCTGACACCGTTCGCCTCGCTGTTTTACCGCGTCATTAACGTCGTCCGTTGGGGCGAGCATCGCGGCGGTATGTTCGTTTCGGTCGAAGGCGTCGATCGCGGTGGAAATCGTGTCGAGCGTTCATGGCATTTGTTGGCCGAAGGCAACGATGGTCCGCTCATTCCGTCGATGGCTATCGAGGCGATCATCCGCCGATCGTTGGCCGGAACGGCGCCGGTCAGTGGCGCACGGCCGGCGACGAAAGAGCTGGAGCTCGAAGACTATGAAGCTCTTTTCAGTCGCCGAACGATTTATCCCGGTCAGCGCGAGCAGCGGCTCGGGGCACAGCGATTACCGTTGTATCAGCGAGCTCTGGGCGATGCTTGGGCGTCGTTGCCGGGGCCGATACGGCTGATGCATCAGTGCACCGACGGCTTAGAAGCAGAAGGTGTTGCCACTGTAGAACGCGGACGCGGTGCGTTTTCGCGGCTCGTGGGTGCGTTGATCGGTTTTCCCAATGACGGACAGAACGTTCCTGCTAGAGTCATCTTTGAATGCAAGAAAGGCGGCGAAGTTTGGCGCCGAACCTTTGCCGGAAAATCATTTTTCAGTTTGCAAACAGAAGGCACAGGTCGTTCCGAGAGGCTCATCTGCGAAAAGTTCGGTCCTTTCAGTTTCGGCTTAGCGTTGGTCGTCGAGGCGAACAGACTCAATCTTGTCGTCCGGCGTTGGAGCGTGTTCGGATTTCCATTGCCGCCGGCGTTAGCGCCGACCGGGCGGTCTTATGAATTCGTCGAGAACGGCCGATTCAACTTCCATGTCGAAATCGCGCATGTGTGGACCGGGCTCATTGTGCGTTATCGCGGTTGGCTCGTTCCTTCGGCGCAAGCAACGGCCGCCGCTGAGTCAGTGCATGTGAAGTGAGAAGCACTGCGCCTTAATGTCATTTCTCTGACGGGATAATAACTATGTTGCTGTTGCTGCGTCTTTTGCGAAAGATCGTCGGTTGGGTCGACTTCATTGTATTCACCGCACTGATGTATCTACTGTCATGGCTACCGGTACGTGGTACACGTCCGGTGGTTTGGTTGTTCCGCGCCTGGTGCCGTGCGTTCGTGCGCGCGCTCGATGTCGATTTGCGACTACATCAGAAAAATCTCAAGGACCTACCCGCGCGGTTTATTTTGATCGCGAATCACCCGGGAGCGTTGGAAGACATCGGTATCCCGGCGTTGTTCAACGTGTTGTCGCTGGCCAAGCGGCAGGTGAAAGACTGGTTTATCGCCGGCCGCATCACCCGCCTCGGCGGAACGTTATATGTCGATCGCGACGACCCGACGTCGCGTCGCTTGTCGATCCAGACAATGGTCAACACGGTCAACGCCGGCTGCAACATTGCGTTGTACCCGGAGGGCGGCTGTAAGGGTCGGCGGCTCTACAGCCAGTTCAAGTCCGGCGCGTTCGAAGTGTCGATTCGCACCGGCACGCCGATTCTGCCGGTGTTTGTTCATTGTGAAGCGCAAGAGGATTTCGAATGGCCGTCGGTCGATACGCTGCCACAGAAAATCTGGCACATGTCGACCACGGTAAATAATCGCGTCAATTTTTACGTATACGACGTACTGGATCCCAAAGACTACGCCGACAAATACGCCATGAAGGCGGCGGCGTATGCACTGTACCTGCGGTGGAACGTAGAATATTTAGAGTGAGATAGTTCAAAAAATCGTATCGCCAAAGACGACAAAACCGTGCACTAGCGCTACCGATCCGCCGCCTTATTCAGACGCGGCAACAAAAACCACAACGCCACGAATGCCGTGAACAGTGCCGCTGCCAATAACGGTGCCAGTACACCGCCTTTCAGAATCACCTTTATTCCCTTCCCCGCGTTGTCGCGGAGAAGGGCTGGGCACCGGGCAATACAGCATCTACTACAAAAACTTAATTCTCCGGCACGATCACCGGCTCGAAGTGAAACACGTTGCGGCTCTTCGGCGCGACGGTGACCTTTACCCAATGCGCATTCGGACTGCCGAATGTTTCAACCCGGGTGAAATTCTTAACGAGTTCGGCTTGCTGAATGAGCGGCTTGTCGATTTTGAAGAAATGTGTATCGCCGTGGGCCAGAACCACCTGACCGTCGAAGCTTTGCGTCTGGGCGATGACAGCGTTGAGAAAGTCGGTGTAGCCGTTAACCTCGGCTGAATTGCGCTCATTGACGGCTTCGGTTTCAGGCAGATCGAAGCCGGGGTCGGCTTGCATGACGATCATTAGTCCGGGCGAGTGACGTTGTTTGGCAATCGCAAACGCCTCTTGCAGCCACGCGATGTTGCGAGCATTACGTTCTGCGTACTCGGCGTTATCGGCGTCGCAATCGGCTTGGGTACGCACGCTTTTCGAGCTTACACAGGCGCCGTCGTTGACTTTATTATTGTTGCTACCGGGAACGTTCAGGCCGACGAATACGATGTTGGCGCGGATCCAGCGAGTATTTTCACTGTAAGCGCCGCCCAGCGGGCCTTGATGATCGAGTGTTATTTTTTTCTGACCAAAGCTGGTCGGTGAATTGAATAAGTTGGCACGGATGTAGCTCAAGCGTTCCAGGGCGTTATAGCCGCCGTTGTTGATGCGGTGACAGTCGGTCCATTCATTGTCGCTGGGCACATAGATCGTCGGTGCTGCGAGCTGGTCGAGGCGGGCGCTGGCTTGCGCGCCGATGGCGTCGTCGGTGCAAAGCGAGCTACCGTCTTTAGTGTCGCCATCGAACGCGGTGAAGGCTAGGTGTTGCGCGTTCATGCTAGCGACTAAGGCGGCGATCTTCGTTTCATCATTGCTCTTGGCGTAGGGCAGGTCGCCCCAAAGCGCGAACGAGAATCGTCCGTTACCTGCTTCGTCGCCGTTTCCATTCGAATCCGCGAGTGCAAAGTGAGTGGCGCATAACAAGCTGATGCCAATTCCGACAACTTCGTTGGTAAGTGTCATGAGTTCGATCCTTTGGTTGATTGTTGCTGACGAATGCATCGAGTGTTGCGTTCGGTGTGATCGCAATCGTATATGCAAGACGCAATGTGATGCGCGCACTTAAGGTAGTGGCTGTCGATGACGGAGCAATGACAGATTCGGCGGCGGGGTTTATGACGACGGTGGCGAGCCATCGCGCGGTCGGCAATTTTTAACGCAAATAACAGGCCGCCTCAAAGAAATGGGCACCGACGGGCGGCCGTGTATTTCTAGACCCGCTATCGTTTCCAAGTTTCGTTCGCTGCAGGCTGGACGAACAGAATGGGCGTGATAAAGTAACCTCCCTCCTCGCGACAATGGAATGGCACGAGACGCTTTCCGGGCCGGACCGGTGACACGAGTCAGCCATACAGTGTGCTACTCGAGGTGACAAGCATGCGCTTTGATTTCTTATGCGCTGGTCACAAGCAGCCGCCCGCAGCCCGCCCGCCGGTATTACTCGGGCGAGATCGCGACCCTGTCGTCGGCCGCCTGCAACGACGAGCGCAGCCAGCGTTACTGATCGCAACGCTGGCAGTCGTTTATATCCTCGCCGGTAAGTTCGGTCTCCATTTCGCCGCCGTACACCGCAGCGCCTCCGCCGTCTGGCCGCCCACCGGAATTGCTCTCGCCGCCGTTCTGATTTTCGGTTACCGCGTGTGGCCGGCGATTCTCCTGGGCGCATTCGTCGTCAACGTCACCACGACGGGTGTCAGCCTCACTTCGCTTGCGATCGCATTCGGCAACACCTTGGAAGGAATCACCGGCGCTTACCTCGTTAACCGCTTTGCCGGCGGACCGGCCTGCTTTGAACGGGCAAAAAATGTTTTCATATTTGTTGGGCTTGCCGCTTTATTCAGCACAATGGTGAGCGCCACCGTCGGCGTATCGAGTTTAACGCTCGGTGGTTACGCGCAATGGAGCGACGTTGCGCCCATTTGGCTAACGTGGTGGCTGGGCGACGCCGCCGGTGCTTTGATCGTTACACCGCTATTGATGCACTGGCACAACAATGCTCGCGATTTTTTGCGAAGCGGTCGATTGCTCGAAGCGATGCTGATGTTGGTGGTCGTCGTCGCTGTCGGCGTGCTGTTGTTCGTCGCGCCGGTGTTCAGCAAATATCCGCTGACGTTTCTATGTCTGCCGCCGCTCGTTTGGGCGGCGTTTCGTTTTGGCCAACGCGAGGTCACCGCCGCGGTGGCGTTACTGACGTTAATCGCGACATTGGCGACGAGCTATGGTTACGGGCCGTTCGCCCTGTTAACACGCAACGAGTCGCTGCTGCTGTTACAGGTTTTCATGGGGACGATTGCCGTAACGACGTTACCTATCGCCGCGCTGGTCATGGAGCGCCAGCGCGGCGTGATCGAACGCGAAGCGTTGCGCGCGGCTGCCGAGCGCCAACATGTGTGGCTCGAAGCCGTACTGCAGCAGATGCAGGCCGCCGTGATAATTGCCGAAGCGCCATCGGGCCGATTGGTGTATGCCAATAAGCAGGTGGAGAAAATTCATCGACGACCGTTCGTGCAAACGGATTCGTGTGCCGATTACAGCAAGTGGCAAGGCTTTCACCCGAACGGCTGTCCCTACACGCCGGATGAATGGCCGCTTGCGCGTTCCGTACATGACGGCGAAGTCGTCGCCGACGAAGACATGGATTTCATCCGTGGCGACGGTTCGCGCGTGACTGTCCGTGTTCACTCGACACCATTGCGCGACGCGGGTCAGGTCGTCGGTGCCGTTGCGGTATACAACGATGTCACCGAACAACTGCGCGCACATGCGTCGGAGCGCAGCGCTCGCGCGGAAGCAGAAGCTGCGAACCGCGCCAAGGACGAATTCCTCGCCATGTTGAGTCACGAGTTACGTAACCCGCTATCGGCGATCAGCAATGCGACCAGCGTGTTGTACCGCACGCGAAATTCCGCCGAAGGGATTCCCGACCGTGTGTTGGACATCATCCGCCGCCAGACCGACCATCTCACACGCTTGATGAACGATCTTCTCGATGTTACGCGCGTGACATCGGGAAAAAACATTCTGGTGCGGCGGCCCATGTGCGTAGGCGAAGCGCTCGCACGATGCGTGGCGGCGCTCACCGATGCCGGTCGTTGTCGTTCGCACGCTATCGACGTTCACACTGAATCCGTATGGGCCAATGTCGACCACGCCCGCCTCGATCAAATCATCACGAATCTGCTGACCAATGCTCTTAAATATACGCCGGCAGGCGGTACGATCCGCGTATCGGCACAGCGCGAGCATGATACCGCCGTTATTCGTGTGCAGGACAATGGCATTGGTATCCCGTCTGATCTGTTGCCACATGTGTTCGATCTCTTTACTCAGGGAGCGTGCAGTATCGATCGCGGTGCCGGCGGATTGGGAATCGGTCTCACGCTAGTACAGCGCTTGGTCGAGCAGCACGGTGGCCGTGTCGAGGGCCACAGCGACGGGCCTGGGTGCGGCAGTTTGTTTGTTGTCCGCTTGCCGTGCATTGCGCCGCCTCAACACGACCGGTCGGTGATCGATGTGGCCATCCCCTTGCCGCCGGTGTCGCGCCGCGTCCTCATCATCGAAGACAACGCCGACGCGCGCGAATCGTTGCGGGTAATGCTGGAGATCGCCGGCCACGAGGTTTACCAAGCCGAGGACGGACATACCGGTATCGAGAGGGCACTGGCGCTGCGCCCCGATGTGGCCCTCATCGACATCGGCCTTCCGCGGATCAACGGTTACGAGGTCGCTCGAAAGCTGAAGCTCGGTGATCCGGGACTGCGTCTGATCGCTTTAACGGGCTACGGTCGGTCAGATGACCGTGAACGGGCGCTGCAGGCAGGCTTCGACGAGCATCTGGTAAAACCTGCCAATACCGATGAGTTGAATCGCGTGTTGCGCGGCGCCAAAGCGCGCACGCTTAATGCGGGCGACAGGTCGCGGTAGATTCGCGATTCAGCACAAGAAACAGGCGCTTTCGGCAAAGTTGCGGTAACGGTGTGCCGCGATGTTTCGCCCATGAACCCTGACACACATATGGATATAGCCATCTCATCTAGCAGCGCCCAGCGCGAGTGGTAACATCCTGCCTCTGCGTTCGCCGCAAGCGAGCGTTTCCGTGAACGATTACGAGGAGGTTTTTATGGCAATACAAATCGGTGACATCGCGCCCGACTTCGAGGCGGAAACCACGGAAGGGCACATCCGTTTTCACGACTGGATCGGCAATGGCTGGGTGGTGTTGTTCTCGCACCCCAAGGATTTCACGCCGGTGTGCACGACCGAGCTCGGCGCCGTCGCCAAGCTCAAGCCAGAGTTCGACAAGCGCAACACCAAAGTGATTGGCTTGAGCATCGACTCGGTGGACGATCATAAGCGCTGGTCCAAAGACATCGGCGACGCGACCGGTACTGCGCCGAACTATCCGCTGATCGGCGATAGCGATCTGACGGTGGCGAAGCTCTACGGCATGATCCATCCGAACGCCAGCGGCAACGCTGCCGGACGCACGGCGGTCGACAATGCCACGGTGCGCTCGGTGTTCGTCGTCGGTCCGGATAAAAAGGTGAAGCTCGTGCTCACCTATCCAATGGCGGTCGGTCGTAACTTCTCGGAAGTGCTGCGCGCGATCGACGCGTTACAGCTCAATGCCAAGCACAACGTTGCGACCCCGGCCGATTGGAAACCCGGCCAGGACGTGATCATTCCAACATCGGTGAGCGATGAGCAGGCGAAAGAAAAATTCCCCGGTGGCTGGAAGGCCGTTAAGCCCTATCTGCGGGTGACTCCGCCGCCGGCTTGAGATACAGCGCAGGGATGCGCTAGAGGAGTAATAGGTAGCGGTTTGCAATGGCGCTACCTGGAAATCGCCGCTGTGGCGTTTCGCCGCTGTGGTGTCGAGACGGGTCCCCCGCGAAAGCGGGGATACCGCAAGGTTTGTGCGCGCTCAACTTTCTACAGCAGTATGTTGACGCCTGGTATCCAGCGATGAAGCTCGCTCCCTGGCACGACGGCCATTTGCTTATCAATGGCACAGACGGTGACTACTTTGGCTATTGTATTGGGCATTCGAGGCGGGAGCCGTGGCTTATCTCCACGACATCGACGACGCCGCCATCGATCACATGGTTTATCCAAAGGACCTTGTTGTCTGGGTGCGCGCCAACAGGCAGTCGTCAGCAGCGCCTACCCAATCCACCGCTCGCGCGCACTCATAAATTATCGTGCAATCGCCGAATCTCCGGTAACGCGTCGGGTAGATGGTCGAACCGGTGTGAGCCGCCGGGATAGACGATCACCTGTCCGCAATCCCGATAGAACGATTGCGCTTCGCGGTAGTCAAGCAACTCGTCGGCTTCGTCCAGCAGTACCAACGTCGGCACGTTCGGATGGCACATGGACATTTGATACCGTGCCAGTGCTTTGACCTGCGCGTCGGTCAAAATGTATTCCTCGTCAGTCGCCTCGTTTTTATTCGGGCCCACCGCCGACAATAGATCTGTCTCGGGATGCATGGCTGGATTGATCAGGACGATACCCGCGCCCAATTCCGGCGCGAGATATCGCGCCCACAAGCCACCGAGTGAGCTTCCTATCAGCAATAACCTTTTATCCGGCGGTTGCTCCTGCCGCGCCCGCGCTAGGTAGTTGCGCAAAAACGTTGGCGCCGCATCCGCCAGCTGTACCGGATATGTCGGCGACAACACCGTAATGTCGGGCAAGTGCTGGCGTAGCCATGCGGCTTTGCCCGAGGTACCGCCGCTGTTAAAGCCATGTAGATAAACAATCATGCCTTTGTGCCGGGCGACCTGCACCTCGTTAGCTGGCCAGTCTTACGACCAACTTACCATTCGCTCGATCGGTCTCCATTAATCGATGCGCTTCTTGAATCTCGTCGAAACGAAAAACGCGAGCCGGCTTCGCTCGATACACGCCGCTCTCGGCACGCTCCACAATAGATTGCAGCGGCACTTGCGACAATGGGAACTCAGGCGTGCCGAACATGAAGCTAGCAAAGAAACTCAAGTGTACTCCGCTCGGCATCTGCGACAACGGATCGAATGAACTAATCGGCGTACCGCCGCCGAGGAATCCGGCAAGACATACACGACCGTGTCGGCGCACCGCCGCGAGCGAATTGAGAACAGTGCTGTTGCCGATGATATCGAGAACGGCGTCGACGCCTTGCGAATAATGTTGCCGAACGTCGCGCGCCAGATCGGCAGATTCCAATAAAACGCATTCTGCGCCCAGTGCCTTCAGCGTGGGCAACTTGTCGGGACTGCGAGTACCGGCGATAACGCGTACACCGTGGTGTCTCGCGATGTTCAGCGCCGCCTGCCCGAGCGCCGATGTAGCGCCCCGGATCATCAGTGTCTGATTGGGCTCGATCGCCAAATTTTGATGCAGACAACTCCAAGCGGTCGCGTATGATTCTGGGAGCGCCGCTAATTCTTCCCATGCCAATGTCGATGTCAACGGTGCCACATTCGCTGCCGGCACGCGCGTGAACTCGGCGTAGCTGCCGTTGAAGCGGCGACCCATGCCGCCCATCAGCGCCGCCACTTTTTGTCCTGTCGGCAGGTGGCCGCTAGAATCGGACACAACTGTGCCGACACACTCGATACCGCTCACTTGCGCCACGTCGCCCCATGCACCTTTACGCATGTAGGTCTCGGCGCGATTCAACCCGAACGCGTGTACCCGAATAACGACCTCGCCCGCTTTTGGTTCTGGTATCGGCAGTTCTTGGATCATCAATTGCTCCGGCCCACCGTATTGTTGAATTACAATTGCACGCATCGACTCTTTCTCCGAAGGCTTGTTGTTGTCGCAGCGAATGTAACCAGGCATAGCGATGGATGAAATTACGAATTTTTGAACATCTCTGTAGGGATTTCCGACGATATGAACGATGTGACGATCCATGAATTGGCCTGCTTTGTTGCAGTCGCGACTGAAGGCAGTTTCCAGGCGGCGGCCGATAAACTGCATCGTACGCATCCGACCGTGCATGCCGCGGTAAAAAGTTTGGAGCAGCGGCTCAATCTGCAACTGTTGGATCGCAGCGGCTATCGCGTGACGTTAACGGAGGAAGGAACAGCGTTTCATCCGCGGGCACGATTGTTGTTGCAGCATTTCGACAACCTGCGTACCTATGCCGGACAGTTAGCCAAGGGCGAAGAGAGCGAGTTACGCGTTGTCATCGGCGATTTGTGCCCGCTGCCGCAGACGTTGGGGCTGCTGAAACGGTTTTTCAGCGACTGTTCCAATACCCGCTTGCATTTGCACTTCGAAGCGCTCGCCGGCCCGGCGGAACGTTTGCTCGACGGCGACGCCGACCTCATTTTGCATCAGATCGATAAAAGCGACCAACGCCTCGAGTCCATAGATTTCACGCGTGTCCGACTCGTGCCCGTCGTCGCGCCGGGGTTTCTGCCTTTTCCGATATCGAGATCAATGAGTCCGGAACAGATGCAAAACCGCGTACAGTGTGTCATCCGCGATAGCGCACGTCATTCGATAACGCACGATTATTTCCTAATCGAAGGCGCGCATCGTTGGACGGTCAGCGATCAGTTCATGAAGAAAGAAATTATTCTTCAAGGCATGGGCTGGGGACACATGCCGCTGTTCTTGATCGAGCAGGAGCTTCGCGACGGCCGTTTGTTGTCGATCGCCGGTCAGCACTTTGCCGAAAGCGAGCTGCAACTGGTCGCCGCTCGCCGCCACGGTGTATCGCATGGTCCGATCGCCAATAGGTTATGGCAGTATCTGCGCGAACAAACGGCCAACCTTTAAGCAGGTTAGGAAACGCGACTGGAGTGATTCAGAAGTAAAAGTACTGGATGGTGCGCGTTGCTGTTAGATACACCGACTGGAAAACCGCTAGCGCGCGCTGTTATTGATCGTTGGTTCGGCCGATGACGCGATTTCGTCCGCCGCGTTTGGCCTGATAGAGGTAGCGGTCGGCGCAGTTCACGAGGTCAGTGGCATTCTGAATCGGCGGGTTCTGCGGTGACGCGCTCATCGTGCCGATGCCGATGCTGATCGTCATAGGGATACGTTTATCTTCATACGTAACGACGGTTTGCTCAACGATGCGACGCAAGCGTTCGGCCAGCATCAGCGCCTTCTCGTCGTCGGCGTCGCGCATGAGCACCACGAACTCTTCGCCGCCGAAGCGCGCCAGGACGTCTTCGCTGCGAATAGTCCGCTTCACCAACACCGCAAGTTCCTTCAGTACGTAGTCACCGGCCAGATGTCCGTAGTTGTCGTTGACCTTCTTGAAATGGTCGATATCGAGAATGAGTAGCGTGAGCGGCGTTTGATGGCGTTTGGCGTAGGCAACGTCGGTCTCGATACGATCGAGAAAATATTTTTTGTTATAGACGCCGGTGAGACCGTCCTTAACCGCGTTGTCGAACAGCTTGCGTTGGAAATGTTCTTCGAGCGCATCCTGATACTGAAATTTGAGGACGGTTTGTGGACCGATCTGAATTTTGTCGCCGTCTTGCAGGGCTCGTTCGGTAATTTTCGTACCGTTGACGAAAGTACCGTTGGTCGAGCCCAGGTCAGCCAGAATGACTCGGTGCGACGCGATCGACAAGCGCGCATGCTTGCGCGAGACGCCTTCTTCGTCGATGCAGATGCCGGCGTCGGCGGCACGGCCGATGTAGAGTTCGCCTAATTCCGGAAGCTTATACATCATTCCGGCGGTAGCACCGGCAATGACGACGACGCATACCTGCTGCTTGGCAGGCACGTCCGCCTCTGGCAAATGGCCTTTCATGTTCGTGATAACGGTTTTTTTGTCGTCTTCTTCCATCGGCGCACTCGCTCCTCGATGCATGACCCCTGAGTTCAGCGTAATTAATTTCCCACGCTTTGCAATGTCGCCCGACGGGTGACTTAACTCCGACGGGCTAGAACTATGGTTTCACCCGTATTCATTAGCGTCGATTTACCACAGTCGCTGGATATTGGACCGGAAAACCCCGTGGTTCGGGAACTCAAGTTGATCATCCCGGGTTGAAGCGCGACGACCGCAAGCAATCACCGCCGAAAACGGCGATTCAATCTTCCGTTGTTGTTACCGGCTTATCGTCTGTAACAGTTTCCGTCGAGTCTGCTTGGCCAAATAGTAGATCTTATAGAGTGGCGGCGAGTCGGCGCGGAGTCGGTGCTCGAGCTGCAGTGGCCAGCGCATTTGATCCAAGTGCTGCGTGATCTCGACGCCGTTGACGACGATGTTGTGATCCGAGCCTGGAAAACGCTGCATCCAGCGATAGCGGTGGCTGGCCGGAATGTAATGGGCAGTAAACGAGCGGCGCGAATATTCAGGCGTCGTGGTGGCAAGGCTGCCGTGAATCGTCAGGCTCGACCATAAGATAACGTCGCCCTGTTGCAGCGTCGGCGCAACGCGCGGAAATTCGGCGGCGTGTTTGTCGATAAACTCCGCCAGCTTCTGCTTGTAGTCGTGGCCATTGGGATCCTGGCCGTCGGTCGGTATGTCAGCGCGATGGCTGCGTGCGTGCACAAAAAAGCGGCCGGCGCCGACATGGATGTCCTCGGCCGCCACCCATACACCGGCCATGCGGCCGATTTGCTCGGAGTCGATGTAATGACTGCCGCGATGCGGCCACGTTTGTTGGTTGCCGTCGAAGTACATCGTATGAATGATTTTGCCGCTCTCGCCGAACAGTGCCGCGAGCACGTCTTGCAGGCGGCGATAGGTCAAGACGTCGAGCCCGGCGCGGCGAAACGCTTCCAGTCTCCGTCCCGAAAGATCTTGAATATTCATGATCGGGTACTTCATGAATCCGGCTTCGGTGAACACATGTCGCTCGAAAGTGCCCGACTCGTGGCGCTTGAAGAAACGCTTATCGGGTTTAACGTCGCGGTTGAATGCCTCGATGGCGTGTCGACAAACTTCTTTCGAAACGACATTGCGAATAACGGCGTAGCCCTGCTCGTCGAAAAAGTTGATCAGCGCCGCCGAGTCGATCAGCGGCGCTACAAAGACGCCGTGTTCAGTCGCGGAATGAGTCGAAGGGAGGGTGAGCACGTCGTCGTATGACATCTTGAGCACTCCTGTGCGAAAGCCGTTATCCGTTGACAGACGCTAACGGGGTTCATCGGTTTCGCGCAACGGGGCTGTTCTTGTGTCATTTCAACGCCACTACAAATATCAGCTGTTCGGCGGCGAATCGCGATCATAGAAAGCGTATGAACGCGGTTATTACGGGTTAAGAGAGAAGTCGCAACAACTCGAACGTTGTTGTTCGCGCTCAGCTCATCCATCGGCTAACGGTATAGTCGAGCAACTCTTGATGGCGGCCGTTGGCTGTGAGCAGGGCGAGAACGCCGCCGAGCAGCGGCGCGACTTTGGTGTTGCGTAGGCGCGTAATCAGCGCCTGGTCGATCAACGATTGCACGTCCTCGTCGCGCAGCAAACGCACGGCGCCGGCCAGACCTTGGGCGACGGTTCGCGACACCCGTTCGGCATTCGCCGGCACTGTGGGCCAACGGGCGGCGCGCTCGCCCAAGCGCAGCGTCTGCAAGCGGCTGGCGATTAATTCGGGTGCCATGAAGTTTTGCTGCACGAAATTTCCCAACGCCCGGCCGATGCGATTCTTGCGCGCCGGTACGATCGCTGTGTGCGGGATTGGGATGCCGAAATAGCGCCGTCACCGCGAACCAGTCGGCCAAGCCGCCGACAATGGCGGCTTCGGCGGTGGCGCGTAGGTAACCGAGCCAGGGGTAAGCATGTTCCATCGCCAAGGCAATAACGAACACGGCGGCGGCGGCGATCAGCAATGTCGTCGCCCGCCGTTTCATTCGATCGAGCGCGTGCTGCTTTTGCGGGTCTTCGCCGACGTCGGCCGATGCATTAACCATGTGCCGACTATAGCGGTGTTAGTGGCCTATTTTCGTTCCGTATCTTTACCGGGGTCGGGCAAGACATCGGCCGCCCAGTCGGCGCGTTTCCAGCCAGGGACCGGCGTTGCGCAGGTCGGCCGCGGAACATAGATCGAGCGCTCGCCGCGCTGATATTGATGGATGTAGCGCGGACAGTTGGGAAACACCTGCTGCACGCGAATGCGCACGATAAATTGCGCCTCGACGAATTCTCGCCGCAGCAAATCGTCGTGCTCGATACTGGCGATGCCGTGAACGCGCAATCGCTTCGGCCGTTCGAAATCGATGAACAGCAGGCCGACGTGCGGATTAACCTGCACGTTACCGGCGGAGAGAAACATGCCGTTGCCGTCGTAGCTCGGAAACGCCAGCTGCTGCTCGTCCACGACCCGAACGAAACCCGGGTCGCCACCTTTATAAGAACAACTCGGCTGGCCGGAGGCGTCGGCCGTCGCCAAAAAGAACATGTCGAGGCTTTCGATGAAGGCCTGGTCGTCGGCGGTAATTCGATCGCGAACGAGTCTCTGCTCGATGCGATCGGCCAGGCGGCGTGAATCGAACCGGTCTTGTAGCGCGCGGTTACGGTCGTGATACATCGTGGTCATGGCAGTGTCCTCATACGCATTCGGCATCATCGATTGGACGACGTGAAATATTTTTCTAGGTCGGCAAATCCGATTCTTGAAGTTGTCGGCGCGCCAATTCCAACAAAAAAATCTGGTGGATGATCTCATTACCCTGCTGCGAGCAGCGGAAACCGATCCGTCGACGATCACCGAAGGCACGTTGATGCGTCAATTATCCGCCTAGTCGACGGTTGGTTTTCAACCATGGGCGTGTTAGAACGACCGGACTATGACTGAACAACCCGATTTGCAAACACGATTCGTCGAGCTGGAAACGCGTGTTGCCTTCCAGGAGCACGCCCTCCAAGAGCTGAACGATGCCTTGGTGCGCCAACAAACCGAGATCGATCGGTTGACGCGTGCGCTCAAAGACGCGCAAGAACGCCTACGTGGAATTTCAGCGCCGATCGCTGACCGCTCGGAAGAAACACCGCCGCCGCACTACTAAGCGCCCGCTGTCGGCATCCCCACGTCATCTCGCGTTTTGGGCGATACCGCCAAAAAAAGCACTTTTTGCGACGAATATCAGGGCGGGCGCACGCGACTGGACCCTAAAAGATAGGCCCATCCGCCGGTGCTATCTTAAATATAGACGTCAACGTCGGAACGGTCCGTAATCCATCGTGGCACCCAGTAGAGACAACAAGAAGTCGGCGGCCGAGCGCCTGCCGCTTCAGTTATCTGAATTACAGATAAAGTACCTGTTCGCGGGTTCGGCGGAATGGTATTGGGAACAAGACGACCAATACCGGTTTACGCATTTCATCGGTAAGGCGCTGGAGCGGGCTGGGTTCAGCTCCCAAAGTTTGATCGGCACCGTATTTTGGGATGCGGGTAACGTACCGTTGACCGACGACCGGCGCTGGGACGCGTTCAAGGCGGTGCTCGCCGCACGTCAGCCATTCACCGATTTTGTCTATCAACACGTTAACGCGCAGGGAGAGTTGCAATACCTATGCGTCGGCGGCGACCCGTCGTTCGACGAGCAAGGCCAGTTTACCGGTTATTGCGGCACCGGTAAGGACGTGACCCAGCGCGTCGAAATCGAGCGACGGCTGGCTATCGACAATGCAATCACGCACATCCTGATCGAATCGAGCGGCATTTCCGAAGCCGCGCCGAACATTATTCATCAGATCTGCGCGCAACTCGGTTGGGCTTGCGGCGTGCGCTGGGACATCGACGTAAAAGGTCGCCGGCTGCATTGTGCACAAACGTGGGCGAACACCTCCGCCGCCATCGAGACGTTTCTGGAATCGATGACGCGTGAAGTGTGGATACCGCTAGCGCCGCCGTCGGCCGGCGAGCCCGATTTAACTCAAAACGAAACGGCCTGGGCGCGCGACCTGGCGCAATCGCCGTCGTTTCCGTGCGCGGTCGCGGCGCTGGCGGTCGGACTGAGCGGTGCGTTTAGTTTTCCGATTCTGGTCGAGGGCGAAGTGGTCGGTGTGTTCGCCTTTTTCAGCAACGAGATCTATCGGCCTGACGCGCGCCTTATCAACTGCGTGACTTATCTCGGTAGCCAGATCGGTCGGTTCTGGCAGCGCACGTTGGCCGAGGAACGGTTGCGCGAAGTCGCACACCGTCTCCAGTACTTAGTCGAACATTCAAACGACTGGCAGTGGGAGCAGGACGAGCACTATCGCTTCACACGCATCACCGGTAACAACCTCGATAAGTTCGGGCTTGGATTGAACGAGGCCATCGGCAAGACGCATTGGCAGCTGCCGTTTAGCTACGCTAGCGAGGAACAGTGGACCCAGTTGCGAGCGGCGCTCGATGCACGCCGGCCGTTTTCGCATCTGGTGTTGATTTGTCGCAGTAGCGACGGTGCACTTTGCTATGTCAGCTTGAGCGGCGATCCGATATTCGATGAGCTCGGCCGTTTCAAAGGTTATCGTGGTATCGGCAAGGACATCACCGAGCGCGAGCGCGACGTAAGAATTCGGCGTTTGGTAGACGATATCCGTATCGGCGTTTTATTTTATGAAGACTTAAGCGGCGTGATCACCGACGCGAACGACGCCTTTTTGAAGATCGTCGGCTATACACGCGAAGATTTGAACGCCGGTAAGGTCGATTGGCTGAAGATGACGCCGCCCGAGGGCCACGCCGCCAGTAATCGTGCGACCGTGGATCTGCAGACCACCGGCACCACGCCGCTCTACGAAAAGGAATACATCCGCAAGAACGGCTCGCGCGTACCGGTGCTCATCGGCAGTACGATGTGGGACGCCGGTGCCTCAAAGGAGAAGGGCGCATCGTTCATCATCGATTTATCGGAACGCACCAAGGTTGAAGAGCGCGTGTTACGCGAAAGCGAAGCGCGTTTTCGCAGCCTCACCGAGCTATCGTCCGATTGGTACTGGGAACAGGACGAACAATTTCGTTTTACCTTTCTGTCCGGCGCGGTGGAACAGAAAACTGGCGTCGCCGCCAACTCCTACATCGGCCGGACGCTATGGGATTTTCCGGCGCTGAATTTGACGCAAGACGATTGGTCTCGGCATCGCGCCCGGCTCGCCAAGCACGAGCCGTTTTACGATTTCGAGATGCGCTTCCCCGACATCCAAGACCGGCAATGTTGGGTGTCGATCAGCGGCCGACCGATCTTCGACATATATGGATCGCTCAAGGGTTATCGCGGTATCGGTCGCGATATTACCGAGCGCAAAATCGCCAACGAGCGCATCGAATATCTGGCGAGTCACGACGGCCTTACCGGCTTGCCCAATCGGGCGATGTTCAGCGAAATGTTGAACCTGGCGATCCATTCCGCACGTCGCTACAACCGCTACTTCGCTTTGTTATTTATCGATCTCGATCGTTTTAAGAACATCAACGACACTTTCGGCCACGAAGCCGGCGATACGCTGCTGAAGGAAATGGGCACGCGCCTGGAACACACCTTGCGGGCGAGCGATGTCGTCGCTCGTCTGGGTGGCGACGAATTCGTGGTCTTGATTCAAGAGGTGACCGACGATAAGCATGTTGCTACGGTGGCACGCAAAATCCTGTCGGCGCTGATCAAGCCGATCGTCTTGCTGGGTCAAGAGTGCCGGGTGACGGCGAGTATTGGTGTCTGTTTGTTTCCGCAAGACGCGCAAGACGAACAGACGCTGATGAAGAAAGCCGATATCGCCATGTATCGGGCCAAGGAAGAAGGCAAGAATAACTACAAGTTTTATTCTGAGCAGCTCAATGTGCACACGCTCGAGCGTCTGGCGCTTGAGACCAGTTTGCGGCGCGCAATCGAACGCGACGAATTTTTTCTGCACTACCAGGCGAAGCTCAATCTCAAGAGCGGTGAAATCACCGGCGTCGAGGCGTTGTTGCGCTGGCAACATCCCGAGCTTGGCATGATTGCGCCGGCGCAGTTCATCCCGCTGGCGGAAGAAACCGGGCTCATCGTGCCGTTGGGCAAATGGGTGCTGCGCACGGCCTGTGCGCAGAATGTCGAATGGCAACGCCAAGGTTTGCCGCCGCTGTGCATGGCGGTCAACATATCGCCGCGGCAATTCGCCGACGACGAGCTGGTAAGCGACGTCGCCGGCACGCTCGAGCGGACCGGCATGGCGCCGACGCTGTTAGAGCTCGAAATCACCGAGAGCATGGTCATGCAGAATTCCGATCGCGCGCTCAAAGTACTGAGCGCGATCAAACAGCTGGGCGTTCGCCTGGCGATCGATGACTTCGGCACCGGCTATTCGTCGTTAGCACAGATCAAGCGTTTCCCGATCGACACGTTGAAAGTCGATCGCTCGTTCATCCGCGAAATTCCGCAAGACGCGGAAGATAAGGCGATCACCGAAGCGATCATCGCTATGGGCAAGACCTTGAGCCTAACCGTGGTCGCCGAAGGCGTGGAGACGTCGGAGCAGCAGACATTCCTGCGCGATCATGCCTGTGACGAGATGCAGGGGTATTACTTCAGCAAGCCGATTCCGGCCGAGCTGTTCGCCGAGCTGGTGCGTCGGCACGCGAGCCCGCCGGCGAAGTAACGGATAGACGCCGCCGATCGATCTCGGTAGTTGCAGGAGGGTGTGATCAATCCAGCCGCGGCTTTGCGCGCGCAAGCCGCCGGCATGCAAGTCGTAATGGATCGCTGCCTATATCGCGATTACCTGGTGTTGTTCGGCGGGGCGCCGCTGGCCACGCTCAATTCTGCCTAGTTTTGATATTACTAATAATACAAATTAAAACTTGTATAATTAATTGGTGCTCGTTATAGTCAGTTAGGCACGATTGCGCCTACTAACTATTCACAACGAGGAGCCTGTTTCCATGCTGACGATTGCCGCTGTTCTATTCGCTGTGGCTGCACTGGGCGGTCTGGTGATGGCCTACATTCACTTCAAACATGATCGCAATCCGCCGGGTGCGCTAGCGGCGCTGCACGGCATTGTCGGCGCAACCGCGCTGGTCATTTTGTTGATAGCGGTAGCGACTACCGGCGCCGGCGGGCGCGCGGCGTGGGCGCTTGGACTATTCGTGGCGGCGGCGCTGGGCGGCTTTTATTTAGTGAGCTTCCACGTACGCAAACGGCGGTTACCGAGCCAAGTGGTGGTGATTCACGCGCTCGTCGCGGTCGTAGCGTTCGCGCTGTTACTGGCGGCAATCGTCGGCATCTAATGCGCGCACGTATCGCCGGCCACCCGCTGCATCCGGCGTTGGTGCACTTTCCGATGGCGCTCTGGCTGACAGCGATCGTCTGGGACGTCGTCGGGACCTATCGGCCGGAGGCGTTGTGGTGGCAGATGGGTTTCTGGTCGCTGACGCTCGGCGTCGTCAGTGCGTTGCCGGCGCTGGTCAGTGGATTCATCGAATATCTTGCGCTCGACCCGGACGAGCCGGCGATGAATACGGCAACGTTGCATATGCTATTGATGTTCGGCGCCACCGTCGCTTTCGGCGCGAGCGTGTTGCTGCGGGTGCAAGTGGGTACGAGCGTCGCGCCGTCCGTTTGGGCGTGGGCGATAACGCTCAGCGGCGCGGCGTTACTCGCCGGCGGCGGTTGGCTCGGTGGTAAACTGGTTTACCACCACGGCATCGGCCGGCGGCGCGACGCTGATGACTTGTCTTGAGCCGCCGCGATGTTGTTGGTGATGCATAGACCATCGCGATGAGCACACGGCATGAGCAGGATTAAAACCCGAAACACGAAGCGCACGCGCAACGTACGCACCGACACGGAAACGGTGGGCGGCGCGCGCCAGGCAGTTCTCGCTTATCTCAAGCAAGCCGGCGGCGGGCTCGTCAGCGATATCGCCGAACATCTACAAATGAGTTACGAAGGCGCGCGCCAGCATCTGGCGCAGCTCGAGAAGGAACGGCTGGTCGAGCGCCGCCTCATCCGCCCGGCTCGTGCCGTCGCCGGTCGACCGACTGCGCGTTATGTCTTGAGCGCCAGCGGCGATCATTTGTTCCCCAAAAATTACGACGGTCTGACGGTCGAACTGATCGACACGGTGACCGAGCAACTCGGCGTACCCGTGCTCAAGCAAGTGCTCGGCGCGCTCACTGAAAAGCGCGTACGCACTTGGGCGCCGCGGCTGGAAGGCCGATCGCTGAAAGAACGGGTCGCTTTGTTGCGCGAAATTTATGGCGACGGCGATCCCTACATGTCGGTCGAAGTCGATCGCGATGGTATCCGCCTGATTGAACGCAACTGTCCGTTCTTCAATGTCGCCAGCCAGCGCCCGGCGCTGTGCAGTGTTACGGTGTCGACGTTGCAGCGGTTATTGGGCGTGAAAGTCGTGCGCGAAGAGCGTTTTCAAGCGGGCGACGGCCGCTGCGTATTCCGCGTGCTCGCCGATGAGCCGATCGACACGCGCCGCTTTCGCTTCGCGTTGGAATCCGATTCGACCGCTTGAGTGGCGATGTGCTTGCTGTTTCGCGTTAAGCTTGTCTTTCAATGCTGACCGCAAAAACTGTTCGATCCATCGGTGAAATTCCGGCGCCCGCCTGGAACGCCTTAAGCGACGTTGGTTGTAACCCGTTCATTGCGCACGCCTGGTTGGCGGCATTGGAGGCCAGCGGCTGCGTCGGCGTCGGTAGCGATTGGCAACCTCGGCATCTCACCCTGTGGCGCGGAAAAGAATTGATGGCGGCGGCACCGGCTTACCTAAAGGACAGCAGCGACGGCGATTTCTCGCGTGATTGGGGCTGGGCTGACGCCGCGATTCGCGCGCGCCTGCCGTACTACCCGAAGCTTGTTATCGGCGTGCCGTTTACACCGGTGGCAGGGCAACGCTTTCTCATTCGACCGGGTGAGTCGATAGCGCAGTGCCGCGCCGCGCTGCTCGACGCAGCGCTGGCGCTTGCTCGCGATGAAGGCGGCGGCGTGTTGCAGCTGTTGTATTGCCAGGCGCTGGAGGCGCAGGCCGCGGAAGCGGCCGGTTGGGCACGTCGGATCGATTTTCAGTACCACTGGCGCAACGACAATTATCGCGACCTCGATCACTTTTGGTCGCGCTTCGATTCCAAGCGCCGCAATCAATTACGGCGTGAACGCCGTGCACCGGCGGAGCAGGGCATTGCCTTGCGTACCGTCCGCGGCGACGAGATTGCGCGCGATCCCTTGTCATGGGCACGCCTGGTCCATCGGCTACATCGTTCCACTGTCGATAAGCTGATGTGGGGCCGCCGTTGGCTCAACCAAAAATTTTACGAGCAACTGTTCAGCACCTTTCCGGAACCGCTCGAAGTCGTTGTCGCTGAACGTGCCGGCAGCGTAATCGCCGGCGCCTTCAACGTCGCCACCCCGACCCATCTCTACGGCCGCTATTGGGGCTGCTTAGAGGAGCATCGGCATTTGCACTTCAACGTTTGTTTTTATCATTCCATCGACGAATGCATTCGCCGCGGTCTGCAGGTGTTCGAAGGCGGTGCTGGCGGCGAGCACAAACTTACGCGCGGCTTCGAGCCGGTCGAAACCTACAGCGCCCACGCATTCCTCGACCCGCGTCTGCAAGCACCGTTGCGGGCGCACATTGCCGAGGAGACGGCGCAGCGGCAACAGGCGTTGGCCGATTGGCAGGCGCGTTCGCCGATTTTGAAGCCGGCCGACACCGGTATTAACCGGAGTTATCACTAGCGGATCTGCGGTTACTTTATAAGTATTATCGCCCGAGGAGCAAAAATTAGATGCGACCGATAAAATCCAAGTCGTGGTTTACCCGCTTCGCAAAATGGACCGCGCATGCGGCGGGCCGGCCCGCCGCATTTGGCATCGCTGTTGCCGTCATCATGACATGGGTCATCTCCGGTCCGTTGTTCGGTTTCAGCGACACCTGGCAACTCGTTATCAATACCGGAACCACCATCGTTACTTTCCTTATGGTGTTCCTGATTCAGAACACGCAGAACCGCGACGCTGAGGCTATCCAAGTGAAGCTAGACGAGCTGATTCGGGTGACTCGGGGTGCGCATAACGCTTTGCTCGATCTCGAAGAGTTGGAAGACAAGGATCTCGAACGTATTCGCGCGAAATACCAAACGCTCGCGGAAAATGCGCGTACGAGCCTGCGACATGGGCATTTCGATACCGGAGTTCCTAAGGTGTGAGTGCCGGTGACGCTGTTATGCTGGCCGCGGAAGCGCGATTTTTTTTTGCGGGCGTGGTCGTATAGTACGGACCTGTGACTGGGACTCAGTTAATAAGAGGTCGATTCGCATGAAACGTATGGCCGCGCTCGCCGGTGCGGGACTGCTCGCGCTGTTGTCGCCTGCGCCAGCGACCGCCGGCGCGATCCGCGATCATATCCCCGACGCGCTGGATCAAGCGGAAGGCGCCGGTGGCCAACCGATCGCGTTGCCTGCCGGCGCGACCATGCAGCGCGATGTCGCGTACGGCGCCGATCCGGCGCAACGCATGGACGTTTACCTGCCGAATCGGGCGAAGCACGCACCGATCATTTTTATGGTGCACGGCGGCGCCTGGCGTACCGGCGACAAAGCCGCCGCTGCCGTCGTCGATCGCAAGGTCGCACGTTGGCTGCCTAAAGGATTCATCGTCGTATCGACCAACTACCGCCTGTTGCCGAAGGCCGATCCGCTGCAACAAGCGAACGATGTCGCCCAGGCGTTAGCCGAGGCGCAGGTACGGGCGGCAGCGTGGGGCGGCGATCCGGCGCGCATCGTCGTTATGGGGCATTCGGCCGGCGCCCACCTAGTGGCGCTGCTTGCCGCCGACCCGGCGATTGCGGCGCAACACGGCGCCAAACCATGGCTCGGTACGATAGTGCTCGACAGCGCCGCCTTGAACGTCGTCGACATCATGCGTTCTCGGCACGCGCGCTTCTACGACCGCGCGTTTGGCGTGAATCCGCACGACTGGCGTGCGGCGTCGCCGCTGTATCGCCTGTCCGGTGTGCCGACGCCCATGCTGCTGGTTTGCTCGACCGAGCGTCGCGACGCTTGCCCGCAGGCGCAACGCTTCGCGGCCAAGGTTAGCGCCGCCGGCGCCAGCGCCACCGTGTTATCGGTCGCGCACACGCACGCGGCGATCAATCGTGATCTGGGAGCGGACGGCGAGTACACCGATTCGGTCGAGACGTTTTTACGCTCGTTACATATTTCGTTCTAATCCCGTGTTTTCCGGTTGAGCGGCGCCGACGTTTAGTGAAGACTAATCATCACTGAACGATCAGGAAGATGCCGATGACGACGCCGCTTCAGGAATTGAGCCCGCTGCGCAATACGACCTCCGCCAGCGACGCCGCCAGCCTTGCGCGCGAGCAATTGCTCCATTTTGCCATCGACCCCGATAGCGACTACGGCAAGACCCTCGGCAGCCTAGCGACGATGCTCTACACTGCCAATGTCGCCGCCCACGATCTCTGGCGCATCACCGTCGAATCGCTCAAGGACCTCGACCGTTCCGACCGCATCGCTTATTTCAACGCCAAGCGGTTTCTCTGCTTTCAGCTCGCCAAAATTCTCGACTCGCTGCAAAATCCGTTGCGCTCGACCTACCAGTCGATCACGACGCAAAACGGCGGATTTTCCTGTAAAGGGCCGTTTCCACTGTTCGACAACGTCACGGCGATCTTCAGCGCGACGCCGGTGATCGCTCGCACCGCGACTTATCTGTATGCCTGTACCGAATGGGTCGCGGACGCTTTCACCGGCCGCGAGCCGTTGCTCGAGATTTATTCGCGGTTGTTGAATCCGACGTCGATCAGTTTGGCCAATCACATCGTCGACGTCGAATGCGGCGCCCGCGCCAACGAATACATGGCGTGGAATTTCAATTCCGGCATGGCCGCTATCGATGCGCTCATGGCGCATCTGTTGGGCGCCAACGACATCGTCTTGTCGAGCCGCAATATTTACGGCGGTACCTATCAGCTGCTGCATGATTGGTACGGCAAGAACAGTAATCTCGGCGTCGCCATCGAGTGGGTCGACGGTTTCGACGGCCCGACGTTCGAGGCGGCGCTCAATGCCACCGAAAAGAAATACGCCGATCGGATCAAAGCCGGCAGTCATATTTACGTGTACGTCGAATCGCCGTGCAATCCGCACGGCAACGTGCTCGACGTACCGGCCATCAGCAAACTTGTCCACGCCCACGGCTGGATGCTGATCTGCGATTCGACGATCGGTACGCCGATGTTGCACCCGGTACTCAAGCGCGACGATCCGGCCGAGCGCCCGGATTTCGTGACCCACTCTTATACCAAAGACTTGGCCGGCACCGGCACCACCACTGCCGGCGTCGTCATCGGTCGCAACGAGCGCATGTTCATGCCGAAGGGCGATAGCGTCGAGATCGTCGGCTTCAACGGCAAGCCGGAAACGATTCGTTGGGACGAGACGTTGTTCTGGAACGTGTACTACGTTAAGGGCGCGTTCCTCGATGCCGACAAAGCGTTCGAAGTGTTGCACGGCATCAAAACTTTCGAGATCCGAATGTTGCAGAAGGCGGTTAACACGCTAACCCTGGCGCGGATCCTGGCGGCACATCCGGATATCAACGTGCATTGCCCGGCCGTTGCCGGCAATCCGAACCAGAAGATTATGCAGAAGGTGATGCACCTAGGGTTGCCGGCGCCGCTGTTTACCATCGATCTGGGCGGCGACAATCGCACGCCGATCAGCCGCGCCGCCTTCAAGCGTTTCTTCGACAGCCTCGAGCCGTCGATCAGTCTGCAGGTCTCGCTCGGCCAAACCAATACGACGGCGTTGTGCCCGGCGTTAACCAGCCACTCGGAAATGGCGGAAGACGCATTGCGCGCTGCTGGCATCCGCACCACCACTATTCGTATTTCCGTCGGTCTCGAAGATCCGCGCATGACGATCGTTCACTTGCAGCGAGCGGCGAAACTGGCGCTCGATGTCGAGCACCCCGAATTCAGCAGTGCGTTCCTGCCGCCGGAAAAAATCGATCAGATTTATCGCGAGACTTATATCGAAGTGCACAGTCGATTCGTCGGTTCGTTGCCGTCGTATCAGCAGTTGGCGGGCTGACGCGGCGTGCAACCGGAGTGACTTGAGCTTGGCGATTCTCGTGCCATGATGGGAATGCCGTTAGGCGTTCGTTGTCACTAACTAGTTAGTTACCAATGAGGAGCGAAGCGATGAGCAAAGGACAAGACAAGCGCAAGGAAGACAAGAAGAAGCCGACCCGTACTGCCAAAGAAAAGCGCGCCGAAAAGCGTGCCAAGAAAGGCCCCGGCATTTCCTAAGGCGGTGTTGTAACGGACGCAAAAATGGGCCAATCGGCCTATTTTTGCGTTTAGTTGCAGTGAGTTAAACATTACTGGCCCCGTACTAAGCGCACTTTCCGCTGTTTTTCGCGCCATCATTACGGCGACTCTCTCTGTTCAAAAATCGCTATTGCCGGCGGCGTCCACCGCCCGCCGCCCTAAAAATTCATTATCCTTATCCTTAGAAAAAGTGCAGATAGTCAATACAGATTTTTAAACAACGGGGGAGAGTAAAACATGAGAGCTGTTTTCGTGCTTTTAGCGATGTTCGGTTTGGCGAACTATGTCAGCGCCGCTTCACTCGAAGAAGACGGCACGCGGTATATCCAAATTTTTAATGGCGACAAGGCGCAGCATTCGGAGGTCGCCAACACATTTGCTTATATGGGTCTGTCCGACACACGTTTGTTCGACATTATCGAACAGCGGTTGTTGGCCGACTATGGAGAGGGTGCCGCTGCCGATAGAGACGATTACAACAGGCTGGCGCGCTATATCCGTGCGCTCGGCTTCTCTGGCCAAGCGAAGTACGAGAAGACGATCGGTAAATTTGTGGGCGTAACTGCCTATGAGCGGCATGCGCAGAGCGCGTTGGCTGATATTCCGGTCTACAACAAGTGGAACCCGATCATTGCCGATCGGCGCTCGTTCGATCCTAAGCTTAGCGACGACGCGAATCGCGTTATGAATATGTTGCGCGCCGATGACCTGCTTTTGAAACGCCTCGGTGCTAAGCGGGTTTATCACGGCCACATCAATGACGAAGTTGTGTCAGATTTATTGGCAGCACAGCTAAAAGCTAACTATGCCCGGACCGATCTAAAAGAGCCGGAGTTTAGTGGAACGATGGCGCATATGATTAAGGCGTTGGGTGCTTCAAAAAATCCAAAGTACCGCGCCCTCATTGAGGAAGTTGCGGCAAGTTCCAAGAATGGCGCAATTCAGCGGCACGCCGCTACAGCATTGGGCAAAGGCCGGCTCGGTGATAGTGCGGATAGTTCGGGCGAGAAATGATGATGACGGCGTGCGTCGGATTAGCCGGCGCACGCCATGACCGGGTGATAGTTGACGTCCCACCCCGTTGCCGTTAAGTCGGCGCGAAATATCTTGAACTCGTTCCCGGTCATTTGCGCTGAGCGTGCCGGCCCGGTCACCGTCCATACCGTCCCACCCGAGCGATAAAACTGATCAAAGTCGTAACGAGTGTAAGCAAAATAAAGGCTACGCCCGCTCGCCGATACCATGACCGAATCGGTCCAGCCGCCGTTGATATTTACCGGCGCTGGTACCTCGCGCAAATCCTCCCAGCCTTCCGCCAGCGTTACGCCGCTGACCACCGCCCCGGTCGGCGCATCCCCTGGGTCGATGGGAGTGGGATTCTCTGGACTGGGCGTTTCTGCTCCGTCACCGTTGCCACCGCCACCTCCCGCTAGCAATAGCGCTGCTATCAACTGTGCCGCAGCAAAACGATGACGAGAAATTTTCATTATTGTTATTCCGATCGATGTTTGCGCTGAGTGCAGATCGCTTCTTTCAGCACGGTACAGTCTGCCAAACTTTACCGTGCTGTCTGGTAAACCGGTATCGACGGCTGCTGCGCTCGCTGCGATAGTCGGTTGCGCTATGACGATTGTCGGCTCGCGATTTTCGTTGTGATCGATTTGCGCGTGCTGGCGTAGTATCGGCGCAAATGAATAACAATAAGCCGGCCTTCTTGCATTTGATCCGTTGGGCGCAGCTTGGGGTGATGCTTGGCATTGCCATGTTGTTACCTGCGTGCGGCGGCGGTGGTTCGGGTGACGACTCCAATAACTCGCCACCGCCGCCAGCCGATGCCTTCGCTGTGACCGTCGTCGATTCCGGTACGTACACCGGCACCGACGGCAATCATTGGAATTACCAACTGCTGCGCGTGCCCAACGCTGCCGGCGGTTTCACGTATCTGCAATGGTTCCCGCCGCCAGCCGGTAAACCCGCTGGCGTCATTGTGTCGGCGATGCCCTATGAAGTCATCGATTGGACCGGCGAGGCGGTGGACGCACGTTGGGCGGCGAAGCCGGACGATCTGTGTCCGCCGAACGGTGCTGGGCTTTGTTACGACTTGTACGGTCCCAACTTTGTCGCCGGTGGCGCGCCGCGTCTTGGAAGCACATTGGCGCCGCCGAGCAAGCTCGGTAACGACGCGTCGATTTATTTGTCGCAAGGTTTCGCGGTGCTCGGTATTTTCGGGCGTTACTATGCCGGTGGTGACGTTTGGAACGACATCCAAGATGCGGTTGCCGGTATGCGTTTTCTCGAGACGCGTTCCGACATCGACAAGACCCGCATCGGTGTGTTCGGCTTTTCCTGGGGCGGTTTCGAAGCGTTGTACGGCGCTGCTTATAGTCCAAGCGCGGTGACGCCGAAGGCCGGTGTTGTCTTAGGCGCGCCGACCGATTTCGCCAAGATGCTGGATCATATCCGTGGGTTGTCGGCCAAGCCGGAGCTGGCAGCGGCACCGACCGTGCTCGCCGACTATCAAGGGTTCTTCGACGCCTACGTGCGCCGCATCCGTGCCGCTAGCGGCGGATGGCCGGGCGAGGTTGGCGCCGATTTTTCTCGGTTCGATACGGCGGCCGTGGCGCAGCGCTTGCGCTCGCGCGTGTTGCTGGTTAGTGACGAATGGGACACGTTGGTTCCGTACGCGATGGTGCGCGATCTCGGCACGGCGGCGCCGACGCAGACCGAGGGTCTTTGGTACAAACACTTCGGTGCGGTCAATTACGCGGATCCGGCTAACAAGCTCAGCCACGGGCCGATGAGTCGGCAGATCGGCTTTCCGTCTTTTTATACATTTACTCTCGGTTATTTACTGACGCAGCTCGGCGACAACGGTCAACCGTTGACTGTGGTTTACGACGCGCGCGATATGGACTGCTTTTTGGTCAACGTACGCGGCTTGCAACGCCGCGCCGCGAGTCAAGAAGATGTCGATGCCCGTTGGTTGGTCTCGCGTTTACTCGATCTCGCCGATTCGCGCGTCAAGATGGTCGACGTCACCAGCGTTGCCGGTACGCTGCAATCGCGCGCCGGTAATGATTTCGTTGCCGATGCGATCACTCGTCTATGGAGCACACCGCTGACCGCGCAAACCGTGGAAAATTATTTGCGCACACGCGGAACGATGCCACCGCCGGGTACCGGCGCTATCAGCGGTTGTGAGATTCCGTAGTGTTGCCGCGTCGGCGCTATGTTTTCGATGCTAGATAAAACTCTGTGCCGCTGCCGGTAACGGAAAGCGGCCGATGTTGGGCAACACTTCCACCAGTTCCGAGTTGGACACACCGAACCAACGCGCCAACACCGCTGCATATTGATCGACTGCGGTTGTCGGCAACAGCCGGCCTTGGCCGACGTCTTCCGGCCCGCCCAGCTTCACGATCGGGAACGGCGATAACAGGCCGCCACCATCGGTGATACCGTTCCAATTGCCATACACATTCCCGCCTTTAACGGCACCGCCGACGACGAAGTGATGTCCGCCCCAGCCATGATCCGAGCCGCGACCGTTGGTTTGCAGCGTGCGGCCGAAATCCGAGGCGGTGAAGGTGGTGACGTTATTGTCGACGCCGAGCAACTTCGTCACTTCGTAGAAAATCGCCGCGGCGCTGGCGACGCGCTGCTGTAGCGAGGCGTGGCTTTCGTCGAGCTTGTCGTGCAGGTCGAAGCCGCCGAGCGAAACATAAAAAATCTGCCGCGAATGTCCGAGCATGGTGCGCGCCGCGATCATCTTCGCCACCATCTCCAGCTGTTGCGCCAATGGATTAACGGCGCCGGCTGTGGGACGGGATTGCGGATCGAATTGGGTCTTGATTAAGTTGGCGACGCTACCGGCGGTCGCGGCGTTGCCGAGACTGTCGAGCGCCGCTTGCACTTGCGCATAGGCATCGCGCGCGCGGTTGGTGACGGCGACGTACTCTTGCTCGAACAAATGGCTGCGCGGTTGTTTCAGAATTTCATCGAGCGCTTTGCCGTGCGCAGTCGTGATCGGCTCGCGCAAGTTGACGTAGGAATTGGCGCCGCCCGGTGACAGCGGATATTGAATCGTCGTTGCTCCCGTCTGTAGACGGTTGGTTCCGGCGAGCGATATCGACAGAGCTACTTTACTATTAGCGTTGGCACCGCTGGCGGCCATGCGATCGGCGATGCGGCCGGCCCAGCCGGTGGATACGTCATACGTCGGCACGCCGATTTGCCAGAAGTTCACTTGGTCGGAATGCGAGAACAACTGCGGCGGCAAGCGTTTGCCCGGCGTATTATTTTTGTAGTCGACCAATGTGAGCGGATCGGCCAAGACGCCGACGTTGGCCATGATCGCTGCCTTACCTTGTTCATACAGTGCGCGTAGCGGTGCCATTGCCTTCGGCATCGCCAGCTGCCGACCGCTGATCGATGCGGCGTTGATCGGATCGAGCTCGGCGAGCGTCAGCGCCAGCGTGTCGTTACCGCGAGCGGCGACGTAGTCGTTGAAGTCGGCGGTGCTGTACGGCACCACGGTGTTGCCATTGTCGTTGCCGCCGGCCAAGAACACGCATACCAACGCCTTGTAGTCGGAGGTGTCGGCGGCGAGCGCCAGCCGTTGCAGGTCGAATAGAAACGGTGCCGCACCGGCCGCCGTCCAAGCGATGGATTGGCGCAAGAATCGGCGTCGCGCCGGTGAGACCGCTTGCTCAAGTTGGGTCAGTCGTTTGTGCATGATCGTTATCTCGGCGACGGTTTATTTTTGGACGGCGAAGTCGGGCGACATGCTGATCACCCAGGCGGTATGGCGCACGCGGTCGAGCTTGTCCTTATCGGTGGTCGATGGCATCGTCTTCAGCATGTTGATGAGAGTGGTGCGCGTACTCGCCGATAAGGTATTCGCAGTCAGCAACAGATTCAGCCGATCCACCAGCCGCTCGGGATTGGAACTGGCGTCGACAACGAAGGCGGTATAGTCCGGCACCAGCGTATCGGCGCGGCCGTCGGCCACGCGGTGTGTCAAATTGTCGAACGCACGCGCGGTGCTGGTGACTGTTACCTCGGTGGTGATTTGAAATTCCGGCGCCGCCAATCCGGCGTTGAGTATGTTTCCGGTCGGCGCGTAGTCGGGGCGAAAGGAGTTGAACACCGACGGCGCGAAGTACGGCATCTGGCCGATGCCTTGGAACGAGTCCATGAGGTTACCGGTACGGAAATAACCGGACGGCGCGCGCACCGTGAACGCGCGTAGCAGCTGCCCGTACTTCACGACCGGTTCGCGCAGCTTGCCGAACTTGGGGTCGTTGATCTTGCGAAGATCGAGTGCTTCCGGATCGAGCAATACCGCGCGAATTACTGCCTTCATATCGCCGCGCACGTTGTTACCGTTGTTGTTGAAGGCGCTGGCGACGCGTTGCACGTAGGCCGGCGACGGATTGCTCGTCACCAACCGCTGAATCAGTTGCTTGCCGAAGAATGGCCCGGCATTCGGGTGATTGAACAGCGCATCGAGCGCAATATCGAGATCGGCCTGGGCCGTGCCGCCGGCGGGAATGATACGGCCGGCGATGATGTGCTTCTCCGCCGTCGAATGGAACCGGTCGAACGCTTGCATCGGCACACGCCAAAAACTCTTGGTCGTGTCGGCGCTGTTGAGTGCGCCGCGAAAGCAGTCATTGTTGCTGTTGGCGCATTGGCCCCAGCTGAAGCCAGTCATCACCTTGGCCATGCCGAGAATGTCGTCTTGGCCGTAGGTCGGGATCGGATTGCCGCTGCTGTCGCGCTTCTGCGTGCCGTCGGCGTTGAGTTCCCACAGGCCGATGCTGAATAACTGCATCACCTCGCGCGCGTAGTTTTCGTCCGGCAGTTGCACTACCGTTTGGCCGTTGACGGTCCGCGTCGTTTCTTTTTGGTTGGCGAGGTGCGACAGATATATGCCCATCGTCGGATGTAGCGTCACATCTTCGAGTAGTTGCCGATAATTGCCGAAGGCATCGCCCGCCAGCATGTCGTGGAACGATGACAGCGCGTATGGGTTATCGGCGAGCGCGCTGTTCTGAAACGACACGACGAAAAAATCCAACAACGCGAACGCCACGCGTTGACGTAACGCGTCCGGCGCGGTCGCCGCCTGTGCCCAGAACGATTCCAGCGATTGGCCGCTGGTAACATCGAGCGACTGTGCGAGATAGGCCGGGCGCTCTTTATCGAGATAAGCGACGTGCGAGCTGAGCGGCTGCGAGAATTGATTCGCTAACCAGGCGTTGTAGCTGGAATGGGTGAGGGCGCCGATTTCGGTTTCGTTCGGCCCGTAGGTCGCGTGCTGCAGAAAGCGCGCGGCTTCTTGCTCGGTCGGTGGCGGCAACTTGCTAGTTTCGTCGCCCGAGCTCGAATCGTCGGTGGTCGAGTCGCTGACGTCGTCGTTACTGCCGCATCCGCCCAGAAGAAAAACAAGAACGGCTCCCACTAGAACATTTCTGTTCTTCATTGTTGTTGCCTCCGCTTCCTGCCCGGTCAGTTTTTGTTGTGACACGTCCGAACAAGCCGAGGCATTGCATCACCTCTCGTTGCTACTTAAGCGGCCAGTAGTCCGAAAAATTTCAACCTTTGTCCGACACTGAGCGGTGACATTTGTCGCGCCGCATTACGAGCGGCGGGGCGAACTCTCATGCCATCACCGGCCGATTTGATTTGCGGAATCCGAAGATCAGCACTTCAGCGATGAGTCCGCTCATGATGGCGTTCATGATGACCAAGATTTGTCCGAGCAGCGTCGGTTGCACCCAGTCCGAGACCAACAGGGCGATGCTATCTAACGCCCATAGCCCGTTAAAAATAACGAGCGCCCACACACACACGCGGGACATGTGAGTACGCTTGCCGGCCCAAGCGGCGAGAGCGGCACCGATACATGTATAGCCAACCTCAATTGAACGTCGGTGAGCTGCTGCGCCAATGGCGCCAGCGTCGTCGTCGCAGCCAGCTCGATCTCGCCGGTGACGCGGAGATTTCGGCGCGGCACTTGAGCTTCGTCGAAACCGGCCGGTCGTCGCCGAGCCGTGAAGCCTTGCTGCGTCTGGTCGAGCGATTGGATGTGCCATTGCGCGAGCGCAACACAATGCTCGTCGCCGCCGGCTATGCGCCGTTGTTTCCCGAGCGACCGCTGGCCGATCCGTCGATGGCGGCGGTGCGCCGCGCGCTCGAGCGGATACTCGCCGGACACGAGCCCTATCCGGTGCTGGTGTACGATAACGGTATTTGGTACGCCGGTAGATTTAACGCTGTCCGAACTCGCGCTTGAGACTTTCTTCCCCGCCGACACGGCGACGTTACAAGCGTTGCAGTCGCTCAAGGCAGCATGCGGTACATGAAAAAACAAAGGCCGCTTGCGCGGCCTTTGTCATGTTGTTACGCCAGATCGGCGCGCGTAATCGTCACTTCTTCATAATAAGGAACACACCGGTGACGATGGCGATCACACCCATAATTATTTGATCGAACGGGATTACGACCCCGGTAATCGATTTGATTCCCTGCAGGATCAGGTAGATGGCCAGCAACAACATTCCAAGATTTTGCATAGTGTGCACCCCCATATAAGGAAAAGTAAAAAACTGCTGCTACGCTTTATAATCGTAGCCGGACCTCTGGAAAGCGACAGGACGGTCGCCTCGCGTTCGCTTGCTGAAGGCTCAACCTCGCGACGATGTCTGCCGTTTTTTTGCCGCTGATTTTTTTCTTCTCCCACGAGTCCTATCGACCGCAGTTTCCGACGGGTTCTTGCGTCGGTGCAGATATTTTTTCTGTGCCGCCGGCGGCAATCGTTCGATGGCATAACGCAGCATGGTTCGCGGCATGGAGCCGGCGTGTCGATCCAGAAACCGCCGTAACACGCTTTCATCGATGCGCTTACCGACTTCGCGCAGCATCCAGCCGACCGCTTTATGAATGAGGTCGTGCGGGTCTTGCAGTAATTGCTCCGCTGCCCACAATGTTTTCTCGGCGTATCCGGTCTTCTAGAAACTATCTCAAAATACGGAGTGCCACCGTTTGTAGCCCGGATTACGCGGGTGCTGCGCAGGATGTGCGAATGTGCGCGAACGCAGGATGTGCCGGAGCGACCTCCATCCGGGCTACAGGTTTTGAGATGGATTGCAGGGATGTCACGTATCGCTCGGCACTGTCCGCCGACGTTTGTTACGTCCACAGACAATTTGTTACACCCACGGCGTGTTTCTCGCCTTAGGTTGTATCTCGTCGTCATTACAATCCAACCAGGAGACCGTCGAATGAAAACTCGTATTCGATTGATCGCCGTTGTCCTCGTCGGCATTGTCGGTATCGCCGCCTGTAGCTCCGGCTCGCACTATCCCTGATGCCGGTGCAACAACAGCAGGTACGCGACTGGGTGAACGAGTGGTTGGCGCATTCCGGGCATCACGGTGGCTAAGCGCCAACGCTTGTCACGGGGTTATTACCGTGCTATCAACGCGTTCGCATGATCACCTGTAGCCCAAAAAATTTCTCGATGCAGCGCGTGTTGCTGGCGCGGTACGGTCTGCAACTGGAACGGCTCGATGATACGGCAGTGATCCCCGGCAGTTATTGGGGGGCGCCGGAGGCCGGTTTGGTTGGCACGACGGTTTATGTACGCGCCGACACGCCGGTACACTCGGTATTGCACGAGGCGGCACACGCCATCTGTATGGACGGCGAACGGCGCGCGCGGCTGCATACCGATGCCGGCGGCGACTATGACGAAGAGAACGCTGTGTGTTATCTCGAGATCGTGCTGGCGCACGAGCTCGGGCTGTCGGCCCACGAAATTTGTGCCGACATGGATGCCTGGGGCTACACCTTTCGGCTGGGCTCGGCTTACGCCTGGTTTACCGAAGATGCCGAAGACGCGCGTCAATGGCTGTTAAACTATGGGTTGTTAACCCCTGAATGCACGCCGACCTGGCAGGCGCGTGCTTAGAGAGGAGATCTGGTATGCCTAACAACTCTATAAATTCTATGGTTCGCGCCGGTGTAGCCGCGTTGTTGATGTTGACGATGATATCGACCCGGGCCGACGAGGCCGAGGTCACCGACGACGCCCGTGCGGCCGGCCATGCGGTTGGCTCAGCGATACACGAGGTTGGCCACGGCGCGCGCGAAGTGACGCGCACCATCGGTCATGCGGCGCGCGATACGGTCAAGACCGGTGTGCACGCCGTCAAAGAAGGTGGTAAAGAATTGAAGCGAGCGGTAAAGGGCGAAGAGTGAGATCGCCGTAATAGGTTTGCTCGACCAAGGCCGCGTAAGCGGCCTTTGTTTTTTATTATTCCGCTCGGCGCAAATACAGGAGTGCGCCGTTGGGACTGCGAAGTTGATACGGCGGTGGCGCCGGCGGGAGACGTAGCCACGACATTGCTAAATAGCGCCCCTCGGTTCCCTCTACCTCGCCTTCAAGTACGAGAATCTCGACCGTGCCGGACGTTACCGAAACTGCGAGCTGGGTTTCTGCACTCCATCGTTGTAGTGACATCGTGTCGGTAAAACCGTCGTGCCGATAAAGCCGTTTCTCCAAAACGCCGAGGGTCTCCGTGGTTGACCAGTCTTGTGCGTTCGTATCGAGCGTAAGTTGCGTACGATCTTTTCCCTGATATTGACGCAAGCGCACAAACAGCAGGCACCCCTTTTTCGAAAACGGCGTATGGGCGGTGCCTTCGGGATTCAGCAAATAGCTGCCGGCCGGATAGTCGCCGTGCTCGTCGGAAAAAATGCCATCGAGCACCAGAATTTCTTCGCCGCCGGGATGCACATGTCGTGTGAAGTGGCTATCGGCGTCGTAGCGAACGACACTGGTGGCCGGACCGAACTCGCCGCCGTCGCGGTACAGCGTCTTGCGCCATACCGTCGGGCTCGGGCTCGCTTGCCAAGCGAGCCCGGAAATATCGACCGCCACCGGAACGCTGAGATCGGTGTGGGTCGGTACGCTCACAAAGGTCGTCACTAAAACTTCTCCACGTCCGGTCGCAGATCGATTTCGTGGGTCCAGGCCGAACGCGGTTGGTCGATCAACTGTAAATAGGTCGCGGCAATTGCTGCCGGCTCGAGGCATTTGTCGCGCGGCACGTGAAATTTTTCGGCGGCCTGGCCCCATATCAAGCCGTCGAGAATGACGTGCGCCACGTGGATACCCTGCGGGCCGTACTCGCGCGCCATCGATTGCACCATGCCACGCAGCGCGAATTTGGCGGAGGCGAATGCCGCAAAGTTGGCGCCACCGCGGAGCGATGCGGTGGCGCCGGTAAAGAGCAGCGTACCGCGCCGTTGCCGCAGCATCGGCGGGATGACGTGGCGCACGCCGTTGAGCGCACCGAGACAGGTGATGCGCCACACCGATTCGAGCTCGGCTGGGGTCGTTTCCAGCAGCGGCTTCATCAAAAACTGCGATGCGTTATGGATGTAAACCGATGCGGCGCCGAGCTCGCGGTTAATGCGCTGCATTACAGCATCGACCGATACCGGGTCGGCGATGTCACCGGCGTACATCGTGAATCGACCACCAGCGTCGCCGATTTCGGCCGCCAACTGCTCACCGAATTGAACCGTGCGCGCAAGCCCAGCGACTGCATATCCGCGGCCGGCCAACGCGCGACACAACGCCGCGCCTAAACCGGGCCCTACGCCGACGACCCATGCGAGTGGTTGCTTTTCCATATCGGCAGCTTACCCAAGCACGACCAGCGCCACCATGAGTTGCGCCGCGAAGCCAACGAGGAATGCCAGCGTCCGCAGACCGGGGATAGCGGCGGTATACGCGACGAAGTGCACGAGCCGCGCGCCGACGTAGAGTGCCGCCGCATTAGCGACCCACGTATGTTCCGCCAACCCCAGCGCCTGGGCGACCAATACTAGCGTTGCGAACACGACCAAGTTTTCGACGGCGTTGGCATGCGCCTGTTTAGCGCGCAAGGCCCAGGCGGATTGCCGAGGCGCGCTTTCGGCCGGCGTATTTTTCATCGTTGCCCAAATGCCGACCGTGACAAAACGGTCGAGGACATAGGGTACCCAAAATATTGCCGTCAGCGTTGCGCTTAACGCCAGCCAATGTAATGCATTCATGTGAATAAGCCCCCAGATGGTTGAAGTCGAAGCACATCCTAGTGCCGTTATACTTAACCGATAAGACGGTATAATCAAATATATTCATTTGAATTAACTATCAATCGATATGAACTTGATCCAACTGGGTTATGCCAGTCTGGTTGCCAAACACGGCTCCTTTAGTGCCGCCGCCCGCGCGGCTGACGCCGCTCAGCCGACCGTTTCCAACGCCATATCCGATCTCGAGGCCGAGCTCGGCGGCAAGTTGTTTCGCCGAACCACGCGCCGGGTCGAGCTGACCGCGTTCGGGCGCGAGTTGCTGCAGCATATCAACGACGTGCTCAACGCCGCCGAAATTCTACAACGGCACGCGCATACGCTGTTGCGGCCGGAGCGCAAGCTGCTGCGCGTCGCGTTCTCGCCATTGATCGATAGTCGCCGGGTAATCGCGCTGTTCGAGCCGTTCCGGCAGAGCCGAACCGACGTCGAGATCGTCTACAAGGAATGCAGCGTCAGCGACATGGAGTCGCGCCTGGATCAGGAACAGATCGACATCATCTGCGGCGTGCATTTACGCGCCGATACCGGTCGCGGGCGCTGCGTGCTTTATCGCGATCCGCTGCGTTTTTTGGCGCGCGGTGGGACGGCGCAACATCGCGGCCAGCGCCACATTACGCTGCGCGACATCGCCCGCGAGACGTTGGTGCTCACCGCCGGTTCCTGCGGTTTGGCGCCGGCGACGCTCGATCTGTTTCGTGCGAGCCGTTTAAAAGTGCAGGCCTATCCCGGACAGGCGCTCAGCTATCAAGTGTTGCAGGAGTGGTCCGATCTCGGCATCGGCGCGGCGATCCTGCCGGAATCGCGGATTGCCGGCGACGCCGGTGCGTATCCGCTGGTGCTGGCGGGCGAGACACCAGTGGCGCTCGCTTATGAAGCGGTGTGGAGCAAGAGCGCATTACATTTTCCGCATATCAAAGACGTTACCCGTTACCTGAAAACGGCGGCGGCGGCGCTCACGCGCGGCGGCGCTTGGCGTTCGCCGGCGAAAAATTGACGCCAGCACCAGCGCTTCGCCGACGTTAATCCGACGGCGGCACACGCGTTGCACATTCCTTGGACCCCCAAAATCAAAGGATTGCGGCAAGATGACTCCCGAGCAGGCGACGACCTACATGAACGGTCTGTTGAAAATGATGCTGGTAAAAAAGGCGTCCGATCTTTTTATCTCTGCCGATTTTCCGCCGTCGATGAAAATCGACGGCAAGATGACGCCGGTCGCCGGTCAACGGTTGGGACCCGTGCAAACGCGAGCGATTGCCTATTCCGCCATGAACGATAAGCAACGCGGTGAGTTTGAGGTGGAGAAAGAGTGCAACTTCGCCATCAGTCCCGAAGGCATCGGTCGGTTTCGGGTCAACGTGTATTGGCAGCAAGGGTGTGTCGCCATGGTAATGCGGACTATTACCTCGACCATTCCGAAGTTCGATGATTTGGGACTACCGAAGATCTTGAAGGATGTATCGCTGACTAAGCGCGGCTTAGTCATTCTGGTCGGCGGCACCGGCTCCGGTAAGTCGACCTCGCTCGCCGCCATGATCGATTACCGCAACGAGAACAGCCACGGTCATATCATCACCATCGAAGATCCGGTCGAGTACGTACACAAAAATAAAAATTGCTTGATCAGTCACCGCGAAGTCGGTGTCGACACCAACAACTGGTTCGCGGCGTTGAAAAACACCTTGCGCCAAGCGCCCGATGTCATTTTGATCGGCGAGATCCGCGATCGCGACACGATGGAATACGCCATCGCCTTCGCCGAGACCGGTCATTTGTGCATGGCGACGTTGCATGCCAACAGCGCCAACCAAGCGCTCGACCGCGTCATTAACTTCTTTCCCGAGGAGCGTCGGCCGCAGCTGCTGATGGATCTGTCGCTCAACTTGAAGGCGGTCGTGTCGCAACGCCTGATCCCGTGCGGCGACGGCAAGGGCCGTCGCGCCGCTATCGAAATCCTCCTGAACTCGCCGATGATCTCCGACCTCATCTTCAAGGGCGAGGTGCACGCCATGAAGGAGACTATGGCCAAGTCGAAGGAAATGGGCATGCAGACCTTCGATCAGGCGTTGTTCGATCTATACGAGAACGGTGATATCAACTACGAAGACGCGTTGCGCAACGCCGATTCGCTGAACGAGATCAAACTCAACATCAAGCTCAACAGCAAACGCGGCCGTGTCGACGACAACCGCGCCAAGGTCGAGCTGTCGATTCAGGAAGACAAAGAAGAGGAAGAGACACCAGTCGCCGAAGCGGTCGTGCGGCCGGCGCCGGCGTTAGCTTCGGTGTCGGGGGCGAAGATGGCGGCGAAGTGAGGCGATGACCTGTCGCTTAATGCAAAAAATACGGTCGTCCCAGTCTGCGTGGGGGCGACGTCGAGCTTTTTGGAGCCTAGATCTTCATAAACAGCATCAAGGCGTTTTGCGTCGGGTCGCCCGATTGCATGAGCGCCCGCGAGTCGTGCTTGAAGCCATGTTGCTGCAGATAGCGAACCAGCTGCTCCATGGAGGTAAAGTTGCGGATTTCCTGCTGGTTGACTGCCCAATCGGTGCCAAGACCCATGTTGAATACATCGTGTGCCAACGCCACCATGCGATTCATTTGGCCCGAATTTACGTCGTGATCGCGCACGATCAGTCGGGCGCCGGGGCGTAGCACCCGGTGCAGCGACTGCACGAACGAATCGCGCCGCGCCGGCGGCGAATGATGAAAGCCGATGAAGTTCGTCACCAAATCCAAACTATTGTCGGCGATATCGGCCGCGTCGACCGGCGCGTAGTCGTTCAACGACACGAACCGGCCGATCTTGCCGAGGCCGCCGCGCTCGACGATATCGGTCGGCGAATACGACGGCGCCTGGGTGTGCACCAGCACTATATCGCCGTCGAGCTCGATGTCGGACTTGAGCCGGCTGATGTAACGGCCGGTGGTGCCAATCTCCATGTAGCCGTCGATCTTGCGCTGCGCGCCGATCAACGCTAGTGCTTGCCGCGCCATCTCCGCTTTTTGCCGCGCCAGCGCCGGCAGTGCTAATCGCACTTCCGACAGAATCGGCTTGATCTCGCTGAGCCGCTGCTGCGCCTGCAGATAGATCTCCTTGTCGGAGCTGCGTTCCAGCGTGATGTCGTCGATCAGTTTGTGAAATTTATCTTCCGGATAGATGTGATAAACGTTTTGCAGGAACAGCAAAAACGCCGCCTTGAGCTTCGGGTCGCCGTAGATGGCGCGGAAGTTGGACGACGCCGACAGTGCATAAGAATTTTGTCGGTCATCGACGTTCGCCGCGCCTGGTTGCGCCGGCGTTGCCGGTGCCGATCGCGGCGCACCGTCCATGGTCCATCCGCGGTCCATCGGTATCGTCGCGGCGAACAGCACTGCGAGCTTGAGCAGGGTTCTACGGTCGAGATGGAAACTCATTACGTACCTCTGCGAGGGTTAGGGATCTACGTTGAGTTTGGTGACGAACTCTACCAGCAGTGCGTTGAACCTGCGGGTGTCTTCGATCTGCGGGATGTGGCCGACATCATTCATGATCGTCAGCTGCGCTCCTGGAATGAGGCCGGCGAGATGTCGGCCCTGCGCCGGCGGTGTGATGCTATCGAGATTACCCCAGACGATCAGTGTCGGCACGCCGAGCGCCCGGTAGCGCGCCGCATCGTCGCTGGCGGCGGCCGGTTGCGGCAGCATCAACGTCGGCAGCCAGGCGCCGACCGCTGCGGTGGTGCCCTGCACGCGGAGCGGACGTTGATAAACGCCGACCTGATACCGCGTCGCGTGCTCGATATCGGCGATAAAGAAGCCGAGCAGTCGTCGGGTGAAAAGCGGGTTGGTGAGGAAGGTTGCTACTACCGCCTCGCGCAACGACGGCAGCGTCAGAAATCCGCGCATTATTGCCGACGGTTTCTGTACGCCGGTGTCGAGCCCGAGGGCGACGTCCACCAACACGAGAGCGTTGATGCGAGCGGACGCGGCGAATGCCGCTTCCATGGTTGGGCCGCCGCCGAACGAATGCCCAACTAAAATCGCGCGGGAAATTTGCAAGGCGTCCAGCACGCCGACGATACGCCGCGCCTGCGCCGGCTTGTCGTACGAACTATCGTTTGGCCGCCCGGAAAATCCGAATGGCGGTAAATCCAGCGCAATCGCCCGAAAGCCGGCGGCGGCGAGTGTTGCCATCGATTCACGCCAGGTCTCGCTCCAGGCACCGGTGCCGTGAACGAACAACACTGCCGGACCGGTAGTCGGGCCCATCTCCTGAATGAAGAGGTCGACGTCGCCCGTGTGCACAAATCGACCACTCGTGGGCGCTGCTTGTGCTGCGGTTCTCGTTTCGCGGAGATCGGCTTGCCAGCTGAACGTTATTAGTATCAATGCCGTGGCTAGCACGATCAGGATAATTGCGCCAAGCGACGAGCGCAGCACGAGGCCGACGATTCTACGCGGTTCAGTAGTCATACAAGTGCTCAACGACGATGCCGCTGTTGTCGAGTTGCCGCAGAATATCGTGCAGCGATTCCACCGGCGCTTCGATGGCGACGCGTTTCTGTTGGTGATCGCTAGTGAGGATCGGTCGCTCGAACAGCACTTTGCCGGTCGGCAAACGATAGGTCCAAGTTGTCGGCACCACCGCGGTCAGCAGGATCTCGTCGTTGCCGGCGATCTCGCGGAATTGCACGCCTTGTTTCACCAGTCGCAGTGTCTGGTCGCGGAACGCTTCATAGCGTGGCAACGCCAGCAACATCGAGCCGTCGTCGTAGCGGCGCAACACATTGACCGCTGGATCTTGTTTGGCGATCGTCGGCGATACGTGCGTGGCCAGCGCCAGCATCTCGTTATCGGCATCGCCGTAAGCCGTTTTCGTGCCGAGCTTGATCAACATTGCGTACTGCGCCTTGGCGGCGTACTCGATGCTCAAGATAATTTTGCGCTCCCATTTGCGCATCAGATTCGGCCCAAACAAATCAATCTCGGCCCACAATTTTCGCAAACGGGTCGCGAACGAAAATTCGTACCACGGGTCGACGCGGATGAAGTCGACGTACTCCTGCGCCACTTGCGCGGCGTAGCGGTCCTCGGGCGTCATCGTGTCGCTCGCGGTCCACTCGCTCAGACGGCCGATGGTGTTTTCATAAGCGCCCTTGATCGCGTTCTCGATCGTGTAGCTCGAGCCGATGACAAACACCATGATGTGATAGCCCCAGTTAAAGCCGTATTTGTTTCTGGTCACGCGGTACGCGTCGCGGTAGTAACCCCAGAACTGGCCAATTGAGCCGAAATACGGAAATTCGGTCGGCGGTTTGTGTTTGAGCGATTCGGCGTACTCGGCCGGGCTGTAAACCAGGAACCACTCGGGTAGCGTCAGATACGTCTGCGCTTCGTCGCGCTGGTAGCCGGTGAAGTGCTGCAACTCGTCGTGAATGCGCGCCTGGATATCGACCGTTGGATCGACAGCGGCAATCGACGCGACCTTCGGCAGTCCTGGCGTGTAATACGCATCCCACAGCTTGTTGCGGAATTTGTAGTTGGGATCGAGTTTGCGCTTGAGCGCAAAAAATTTGTCGGCGTTGGGGTAGGCGGCGCGGAACTGCTGCGGTGTCGCGTGTATTTGGTAAGGCAAATAATAAGCGCCGCCGAGCGCCGTGACCGTGTCGATGAGCTCGCGCGTCCAGACGCCGACCGCTTTGCGCTCGGGCTCGGACATGCCTTGTTTGTAGTAGAGGACGAATGCGAATACTTCGCCGCGAGCCCACGCCAACAGCGTTCCCGGATCTTGTTTGGCGTAGCGTATCGAAACGTTAATGACGTTGACCTTGTGGCGGTTCAGTGTCTGCGCCATTCGCGGCACGAACTGCTCGATCTTGTCGACCGGCACGAAGTACTCCTGCAAGACGTAGGTCGAGGCGGCGCGCGACCTTGGTTCGAGCTCGGCGACGTTGTAGCTCGCTTCGTAGTTGCGCCACTCGACACGATCGTCGGAGTAAATCAGCGGGTCGATGATGTGTTGGCGGATGTCCTTGCCGAACGGCCATTCCGATATCACGGAAAACGCCAAGCGGTCGCGCCAATAACTGAGGTCTGCCGGCATCAATCGATTGGGAATCGTCACCGGCTTATCGGTCTTGAGGTACGACGTCACTCGCACCGTTTGGTAATCGTCGGGGTAGATATCGGCGTTGTGAAAGATGTAGTTCGGGTTATCGCGCACCTTGCAGAAGAAATGTTCGCGGTAGTCGCCGAGCGGCATAACGACGCTTTGTCGCTCCACCTTGATGTTATCGGTCAACGCCAGCGTCGCCTCGGCGACGACGCCGAGCGCGCCGTAGCCGCCGATGGCGCCATAAAAAATGTGGCGATTCTTGGTCGAACTCGCGTCAACGATCGTACCGTCCGCCAGCACGACCCGGATCGACTTGACCGATAACACCAGCGGACCTTGGCCGATGTAACGGCCGTGCACGTTAACGCTGAGTGAGCCGCCGACGGTGAAGTTGGCGTAGGTCTGCATGATCTGCAGCGAAAGGTCGTATGGATCGATGTACTCTTGGATTTTGCGCCAAGTGATGCCGGCTTGAACCGTGATTTCTTTTTTCTCTTTCGAAAAGCGAACGACTTTGTCGAACTGGCGCATGTCGATTTGTAGCGCGCGCTCCGTCGCCGTCTGCCCGCCCATGCTATAGCGGCCGCCGCCGATCGAGATCGGCCCCGCATGAGTACGCACGGCATCGATGAGCTGTTCGAGGGTCGTCGGTGCAATGATGTTTTCGACAGCGATCGGATTGAGTTGAGTGACGTCGTTGACGATCGTATCGGCGGCAACGGTGCCGATTTGAATGGCGAGAAACAACGCGAAGCCGGCGTTGCGCGGCAGCGAGAGTGAGCGATGGAGTTTCATGGCGACCCTCAGGCGGCGATAAAAGTGTCGGAGATTTTAGGTGAGCGTGCCACCGCTCCATGCGCCGACGCGATACATGACCATCGTGGCGATGAAGACAACCAGCGCCAGCGCCAGTGTTTTGAAACCACCGCGACAACCGCGTGATCGGAAAAAATAATAAGGAAGGGCGAATATCGCCAGGCCGATGACGGCAATATTGAGAAACCATGAGGGACGATATTGACGCGCGCTCGCGTCCAGCCGAAACCAAATGAATATGAGCAGTGTCGATAGCAGTGTCTGTGTCATGAACAATGCGGCGCTATCGTGCGTAGCGCGTATCGGCCCGTATTCCAGTGCACCGATGACGAACGACAGCACGAGCAGCAGCGTTAGTGTGATTTTGTTTTTGGTCATAGAAGTCCGGTTGCTCAAGTTTTAGAACTGTTGCGCTAATAGCGGATGACTCCCCAAAAGAAGTGCTTTATTCAAATTAACGTGGGTCGGACTGCCGCCCTATGTTTGTAGTTTTAGCCAGGATGTTACTTAAAGATAACTGCACCTCCCGGAAAGGCAATGCGCCTTGCTTGACACCCGCAAGCCCCGTCCGGCATAGTCGGTCCCACATGTTCCGCCATCCAAAAACACACTTCGTTAGAGCCACAGCCCCCACGGGGCTGTGGTTGCTTCTGCCGCGCTTCGCGCGCGCTTAATTTCTCCCCCTCATCGTTTTTCTACCGCCGCCGCCCAAAGGCAGCGGCTTACGCGCGTTCGCGCTCACCGGAGGTCATCATGAAATATCTGCTGCATTCCTTGTCGTTGCTTCGACTGCCGCTCGGTTGCCAGGCCATGAACGCGTGGTCGCCTGGTAATCGTCGTTGCGCCCGACCCGTGGCCGCTTTGGATTTTTCCCGATCCCGAACGTTTTGGAGAGCAAACACGTGTTGAAGCAACCTGCCGATAAATACCGCCCGTTCCCGCCAGTCGGACTTGCCGACCGCACTTGGCCCAATCGAATCATCGACCGTGCGCCCATTTGGATGAGCACCGATCTGCGCGACGGTAATCAGGCGTTGTTCGAGCCGATGAATGCCGAGCGCAAGATGCGGCTGTTCAAGTTGTTAGTCGCGATCGGTTTCAAGCAGATCGAAGTTGCTTTCCCCTCGGCCTCGCAAACCGATTTCGATTTCGTGCGGCTATTGATCGACGGCGATCATATTCCCGACGACGTAACGATCGAAGTCTTGACGCAAGCGCGCCCGCATTTGATTCGGCGCACCATGGAATCGTTGCACGGCGCCAAGCGCGCGATCGTCCACGTCTACAATGCGACCGCGCCTAATTTTCGCCGCGTGGTGTTCGGCCTTGATCGCGCCGGCGTAATCGATATCGCCGTGCAGAGCGCGCAGTTGATCAAACAGCTCGCCGCTGACCAGCCGCAAACGCAGTGGACGTTTCAGTACAGTCCGGAAACGTTCACCGCGACCGAGCTCGATTTCGCCCGCGACATTTGTGACGCCGTTACCGACGTTTGGCAGCCGACACCGGCGGCCAAAGCGATCATCAATTTGCCGGCGACGGTTGAAGTGACGACGCCCAACGTTTACGCCGATCAGATCGAATGGATGCACCGCCATCTCGCGCGGCGCGATGCCATTGTTTTGAGCGTGCACCCGCACAACGACCGCGGCTGCGCCGTGGCCGCCGCCGAGCTGGCGCTCATGGCCGGCGCCGAGCGTGTCGAGGGTTGCTTGTTCGGCAACGGCGAGCGCACCGGCAACGTCGATGTGGTCACGCTCGCGCTTAATTTATACACACAGGGCGTCGATCCCGGTCTCGACTTCAGCAACATCAACGACGTCGCCCGCACCGTGGAGTACTGCAACCAGTTGCCGATCCACCCACGCCATCCTTACGTCGGCGATTTGGTATTCACCGCGTTCTCCGGATCGCATCAAGATGCGATCAAGAAGGGGCTAGCGGCGCAGTCGACGGAAGACAGTTGGGATGTGCCGTATCTTCCGCTCGACCCAGCAGATCTCGGTCGCACGTACGATTCCGTCATTCGCGTAAACAGCCAGTCAGGCAAAGGCGGCATCGCCTTCCTTCTGGAATCGGCCTACGGATTAGTGTTGCCGCGACGTTTGCAAGTCGAGCTTAGCGCCGTCGTCCAGCGTGCCGCCGACGCTACCGGCCGCGAATTGTTAGCGAAGGATCTCTGGCGCATATTCAGCGATGAGTATTTAGGCACGACCAGTCCCGTTAGTTACATTGAGCATCACTTATTCGAACAAGGCTCACGTCAGGGCATCGCGCTTACCGTCAACTTATTCGACAAAACGCTAACGTTGCGCGGCGCCGGCAACGGCCCAATCGACGCGACGCTCGATGCACTTCGTTCCGGTATGCGCTTACAAAGCTACGAGGAGCGTTCGACCGGCAGCGGCGCCGATGCGACAGCAGTCGCATTCGTCGAAATGGCGGCCGACGGAATCCCGGGTGCCACTTTCGGCGTCGGCATGCATCCCAACATCGTCACCGCATCGATATTCGCGATCATCAATAGCGTTAACCGTGTTTATGCGAAGCTGACTCCGGCGATGCAGGAACAGTGTTTTGTCAGCAATGGATCGTCGCTGGCCATCCGTTCTGTATAGTGGTTCCCGTAAGGGAGAGGATCGATTTAGGGTATCCCGATTAATTCGAAAATGTAGGGTGTGCCCTGCGCACCCTATCTGCCCAGAGTCCAATGGTACTTACTTAAGCAAGAGCCGAAGCCTATCGGCCGACACTCCCTCCCCCTCAGGGGGGTGAGGCGGAGCTTTCGCGAGTGTCCAGTGGACACTCGCGCCGCCGAACGGGCGTACGTGATTTTCGTGCGCACTGGGCGGGAACAGCCGGGGTGGGGGTGGGTTTTTTGCAGTAGCGACCACAACCCACCCCCATCCTGTCCTTCCCCCTGAAGGGGAAGGAACCTGCTAATAAGTTCGGGGCAGGTCAGTTTAGTAACGTAGTCGAGTTAAGTAAGTGCCATTCTGGCCAGAGTCATTAATTCGTTCAGACGTGCCATTGGAATCGGAATCGTTATTAAAAGCGGCTAATTCTATTTTTGCATAGGAGATTTTATGCGGGTGTTTGTCACAGGGAGCGCGGGTTGTCTTGCACAGTCACTCTTACCAAAATTGTGCGCACATCCGGCAGTGGAACAGGTATTCGGCGTCGACCGGAAGCTGACACGGTTCACGTATCCGAAATTTCACTCTTCCATTGGTGACGTCCGTAACCACTCTTTTTTGCAGAAATCCATGCAAGGTTATGACGCCGTTATCCATCTGGCATTTGCGATAGCGCAAATCAACATAACCGAAGCCGAGATGCACGATAACAACGTAAACGGGACCAGGGCGGTATTTGCCGTCGCCAAGCAACTCAATATCCGCAAGACAATAAATCTCTCGAGCGTATCGGTGTACGGCTCCGGCGAAAACATTACCGAGAATAAAGCGTTCACGCCTTCACCGAAGTTCGCGTATGCCCGTCACAAGGCGGAGATCGAACACCACGCCGCTGCAGAATATCCCGCGATCATTCATTTGCGGGCGCATTTCATTTTTGGACCGAACTCGCAGCGGTTTCTGCACACACTTTGTAACAACCGTGTATTCGTATCTCTACCGCCACCTGTGCCGACGCTGCAGGTGGTTCACGAAAGCGACGTGTCGAGCGCAATTCTCAAAGCGCTCGAGTTGCCAGTCTCCGGAGCGTTCAACATTGCTGCCGATGAAGTTGTGACGCTGCCGGCATTCGTCAAGAACGGACGCAAGCTAATGCTGCCGCTGCCGATCCGAGGAGTTCGGTACGCAACCGCCGTTGCAAAACGACTTGGCTCCCAAGAAGATTTTACGTGGGCGGATATCATCGACACGACACTAACGGTGTCGTGCGACCGGGCAAAGCAGCTTCTCCAGTGGAGGCCGGAATTTTCAGCATGGGATACACGAGCGGCGATGAATAGGGCAGCGAAATGATGTCGCCGAGATCAGCAAGATCTACCGAAACGCCATTCGTACAATGGGTAGCCAACATCTCCGCGATGAATATAAGAGATGGCAAGATTTTTCATTCACGCTATAGCCGCATCGGCCGAAGTTATGCGATCGCGCAGCTCATCAGGCAAAAATCGATTGACATTGATCGGACAGCGAAAACAATTCCATGCTTTGGACCGAGCTGTTCTTGTGGAAACCCGATTGAGCGCAGCCAATCCGCACGAGCCCGTTCCATGTAGTTCAAATAGTTTGAGTAATAAACAACACCACCGGCGTCCGTATCTTCGTAGTACACGCGAAATTCCGTTTCGAAAGTAGTTGTCATAAGATCTCCGATTAGTGGTTGTTAGATTAAAAAATGCATTTAGAACTGCGATTGCAAGGTCACAAAATTTTTAACGGGCAACATCTGAATGGCCCTTTACTTAAAGCAAAAACCGAAACGTATCAGCCGCGACTCTCTCCCCCTGAAGGGGGAGAGACCTGCTAATAAGTTCGGGGTAGGTCAGTTTAGTAACATAGTCGAGTTAAGTAAGTGCCATTCGGGCAACATCTTTTTAATTATTTTCCCCCTCATTGAAAGATTTGCCGATTTACCATCGAAGATGGCCTTGCAGAAACAATAAAGCGCCATTCACCAGTTGCACCGTAATACACCGCCCGCAGTACCTCGATGTCCTCGAGCGATGCACAAGCATGTTGGATAATCTCGCGATCTCCGATGCTCGACAAAATAAGTACGATTCGGCCATCCGCCGACAAGTGTGCTGGGGCTTTCTTTACAAACTCATGCAGCAAGCGCCCATTGGGGTCGCAAGCGATATGGTCGAAGTCAGATGTGCGTTCTTCCCACATCAGCAGCGGACAACTAAAAAGTATTAGATCGTAACGTTCGTCGGCATCAAGTCCGTCCAACAAATGCGTACAGGCGAATTGAACGTCTTCAAGACCATTTGCGTTGGCGTTTTCGCGAGCCAGCAAAATCGCCTTGGGATCACAATCGGTCCCCTTTGCAAGCAAACCTTTCGAGCGCGCATACAAGGCAATTGCGCCGGTTCCGGTGCCCACGTCCAAAAACGATTTTGCGGTTTGTAGTAATGGGTCCAAAGATAGCGTGACCAGATCCGTGGAACTGCCGGGTAGCGGATGGTACGTGCCGTACGCGCACCTAATGCGTAGCCCGCGAAAAATCAAAGTTTCGTCGCTTTCCTGCAGTACCAAGAAGTCTCGATAACTCTCTCGCACGGCCTTCATGTCGGGTGACCAGAAAAATTCATTGAGCCACCAACGATCTGTAGATTGTTTCGAACGAATGAGTGTTTGGGCGTCCAATTGATTCACCATGGAATTTTCTCCGTTATCGAGTAAAAAATTGATTTCATCCTTTTTCCCGCACGTGGTCGGTATATGCGTGTGTGTACCTACCACGGCGGTCGCGCACTTCTGACTTGTGCGTTCTGAGACCGGGTCGTTGCGACCGGAATTTTCGGTTTGAGATACACGGGCTGCGATGAGCAGGTCAGTGAGATGACGTCACCGTGATCCGTAAGATCTACCGAAACACCATTCACGCTATAGCCACGTCGGTCGAAGTTATGCGGGCGCGCAGCTCATCAGGCATTGCGCTCGGCGCCATCGCGCTTAGCGAAATGCAAGCCATCTTAGTTACTGCTTCCGCGATCACCGTATTATCACGAAGCACTTGTTGCTTTAGAGTAATACTTGCATTCCGGCACTTCTCAATTTCGACCGTAACGCGCAATAGATCCTGAAATAATGCCGGTGTAAGAAAATCGATTGACATTGATCGG